>JACSRN010000162.1 GCA_014879735.1 Paracoccaceae bacterium | reverse complement strand
TGTATAAGAGACAGGGCGAGGGACGGGGGCTGCCGGATCATCCCGCCCCCCCGGCTTCCCCGGCCAGGGGCAGGTCGAAAACGAGGATGCCGTCCAGCCCGCCCTCGGCCGCGGCCACCAGCGCCGCGCCAAGCCGGCGGTGATCGGGGTGGTCCTGATAGGCGGCCAGCGCGGCCCAGTCGGTGAAATCCACCGTGAAGCCGTGCAGATAGCCGCGCTCGATCTTCTCGGGGCTTTCGCTTTTCCCCGAATGGATCGACAGGATCCCGGGCACCTTGCCGGCGATCGCGACAAGTTCGGCAAAAAGTGCCGCGATATCAGCGGCAGAGGTCGTGGCGCGAAACCGGATCAGGACGATATGGCGGATCATGCCAACCTCATGCCATGGCTGGCCTTGATCATGTCGGCGGCCTTTTCGGCGATCATGATGGTCGGCGCGTTGGTGTTCGACGACACGACCGTCGGCATGATCGAGGCATCGACCACGCGCAGCCCGGCGATGCCGTTGAAGCGCAGTTCGGGATCGACCACGGCGGCCGGGTCGGTACCCATCCGGCAGGTTCCTGCGGGATGGTGGTCGGTCTTTGCGGTGCGGCTGGCATAATCGAAATAGTCCCGGTCCGTGCGCACCTGCGGTCCCGGCAGACGCTCGGCCAGCACGAAGGGCCGCAGCGCCGGCTGGGCCATCATCTCCTGCGCCAGCTTCAGGCCGCGGATCGACATTTCGCGATCATGCGGGTCTTCCCAGTAATTGGGGTCGATCAGCGGGGCGGCCAGCGGGTCGGCGCTGGCCAGCCGGACCGTCCCGCGCGAGCGCGGCCGCAGATAGGCCGAATTCAGCGTGACGCCACCCTGCGGCATCGCCTCGACCCCAGCCTCGATCCCCGAGCCGAGGCCGAGGTGGAACTGGATGTCGGGCGAGCGGGCATCCGGGTCGGCATACCAGAAGCCGCCGGTCTCGAACAGCGACGAGGCAACCGGGCCCTTCCGCATGAGCAGATATTGCAGCCCGGCCAGCGCCGACCAATGCGGCTTGGCATAGCGGTCATAGGTAAAGGGGCCGCGGCATTCGGCGATGACGAACAGATCGACATGGTCCTGCAGGTTCGCGCCCACAGCCGGCTGGTCCAGCACCACGGGAAGGCCAAGGCCGGCCAGATGATCCGCCGGCCCGATCCCCGAGAGCTGCAGCAGCCGGGGCGAGCCGATGGCACCGGATGACAGGATCACCTCGCGCCCCGCCCGCAGGATGCCGCCGGCCGTCTCCACCCCGATGGCGCGGCCGCGCTCCACCACGATCCGGCGGACCTGCACGCCGGTCCTGACCACCAGGTTTGCCCGGCCCCGTGCCGGGCGCAGATAGGCTGTCGCCGTCGAGGACCGCCGAACATGTTTCTGCGTCAACTGATAATAGCCGACGCCGTCCTGGGTCTCGCCCGTCATGTCGGGGTTGCGCGGAATGCCCATTTCGGCTGCGGCGGCGAACCAGGCCTCGCAGATCGGCAGCGGCGCCGAAGGCTGCGAGACGCCCAGCGGCCCGCCCTTGCCGTGGTAGCGGTTGTCCCAGGTGTCGTTGTCTTCGGCCTTGCGGAAATAGGGCAGGACATCCTCATAGCTCCACCCCGGGCAACCGGACTGGCGCCATTCGTCATAATCCAGCGCATTGCCGCGGGTGTAGATCTGCGCGTTGATCGAGGATCCGCCGCCGATCACCTTGGCCTGGGTATAGCGCAGCACCCGCCCGCCCATATGGCGCTGCGGCACCGTCTCCCAGCCCCAGGAGCCCAGGCCCTTGGTCATCTTCGCAAATCCCGCCGGCAGGTGGTAGAACGGATGGCCATCGCGTCCGCCCGCCTCCAGCAGCAGCACCTTGGCGCCAGGGTCCTCCGACAGGCGCGCGGCCAGCACTGCGCCGGCCGATCCGCCGCCGACAATGATGAAATCGTAGTCTTCGGCCATGGTCTGCCTCACAATCTGGGAATGGACAGGCCGCCGTCCACGGGGATGGCGGCGCCGGTGGCAAAGGGCATCTGGCCAGTTGCCAGCGGCACGATGGTCTGCCCGATGTCGGAGGGTTCGCCCCAGCGCGCAGCAGGGACGAGGCCGGCCTCGATCCGGGCGGTATAGCGGTCGCGCACGCCTTCGGTCATCGGCGTGGCGATGATGCCGGGGCGCAGTTCGAAGACGCCGATCCCCTCGGGCGCCAGTCGCAGGGCAAAGTTCTGCGCCATCATCGCGGCCCCTGCCTTCGAGATGCAGTATTCCGCACGCTCGGGGCTGGCCATCGCGGCCGAGATCGAAGTGACGAAGATCAGGCTGCGATAGGTGGCCGAGCGCCGGCGCAGCATCCGCCGCGCCGCCTCCTGCGCCAGAAAGAAGGTGCCGCGCAGGTTCACCGCCATGCAGCGGTCAAAGCTCTCGGGCGCCATGTCCAGCAGATCGCCGCGCGCCATGGCCGGCACACCGGCGTTGGAGACCAGCGTGGTGATCTCTCCCACCGCATCCAGAAGCGCCGCGATGGCATCGATCCGGGTCAGATCGTGGCGAAAGTAGCGTGTGCCGTCCGGCAGCCGCTCCAGCGCCTCGCGCACCACGCGGGCATCTTCGGGCTGTTCCGCGGCCAGCGTCAGCCGGAACCCCGCGGCCGCCAGCGCCGCGGCAATGCCGAGGCCGATGCCCTGCTGGCCGCCGGTGATCAAGGCATGGGGCATCATGGCAGCGACCTTTCGTTCAGATGCTGCCCGGTGCGCAGCGCCAGCGCGGCGATGGTCAGCGAGGGGTTGACCGCGGCCGAGGTGGGCAGCACCGAGGCATCGCAGAGATAGAGGTTGTCGAGATCATGCGCCCTCAGCATCGGGTCCACGACCGAACTGTGCGGATCGTGCCCCATCCGCGCGGTGCCGCATTGGTGGCTGGGGGTGCGCTTCTCGAAGGCCTTCGCCAGGACCACCGGCCAGCCCCCGCGCCGCAACGCCGCCTTGATCTTCGCAACCAGCGCGGCATGCGCCTTCCAGTTGGAACGTTCCCATTTTAGGACCACGCGACCATCGCGCCAGATCACCCGGCTTTCCGGCTTCGGCAGATCTTCCGACATCGCCATCAGATGAACCGAATGATCGGCGATCCATCGCGCCAGCGGCAGCGGCAATCCGCTTTCGCCGGCAAGGATCGGCCCGGTGATCCGGCCCAGCATCTGGATGTTGCCCAGCGGCTCGCCACCGGGGCCGCCGGTCAGATACCAGTCGTTCAGCTGGATGGTCTTTTCATAGATGCAATCGTTGCGGCGAAACGGGCTGATGCCGATCACCGCCGAAAGATTGTGGTTCATGAAATTGCGGCCGACCTGGTCGGATCGGTTCGCAAGACCGCCCGGATTCGCCGCGTCGGCCGAGGCCAGCAACAGCGCCGAGGACATCACCGCCCCGGCTGCAAGGCAGACGAGCGGCGCCGAGATCGTCCCGGCCTTGCCCTCCCGGATGTAGTCGACCGCCGTCACCCGGCGTCCCTCTGCCTGCAGGCGGGTGACGCGGGCGCCGGTCAGCAGCGTGACATTGGGATATTCCAGCGCCCGCGCCAGCGCGCAGCTTTCGGCATCCATCTTGCCGCCGCGGGTATTGGGAAAGGCGTCCCAGGTGGTTGCCCCGCCTTTCAGCCATTGCACGATATCGACGCCCAGGGGCAGCGGGCCCGGATGCAGGCCCTGCTCGGCCAGCTTGCGGCGCAGCAGGGCGACGGGCGGTTCGTCGGGCACCGGCGGGAAGGGATAGGGGGCGGAATGCGGCGGCTCGGTCGGGTCGTGATCCAGCGCGCCACGCACGTTGTACAGCGCCTCCGCCTCGGAATAGTAACGTTCCAAATCCGCATAGGCGATCGGCCAGCCGGGGGTCCTGCCCTCGATATGGCGCAGGGGTGCGAAATCCTCGGCCCGGTAGCGCATCAGAACGGCACCGTAGAATTTGGAATTGCCGCCGGGGTTGTAGTAGTTGCCGGGGCTGAATTCCCGGCCCTCGGCATCCAGCCACATTTCCGCCGGGCGGAAATGCCCGCGCCCGAAGATCGCCGCCGGGTCGCGCGCCTCCGGACTGTCGCGCAAGGGTTCTCCCCGCTCCAGGATCAGGATGCGCCGCCCCGAGGGGGCCAGCGCCGCGGCCAGCGTGGCGCCGCCGATTCCCGATCCGATGACAAGGATGTCGGGCGCAGTCATGCCGGAATCCGCTCCTCGGTCTTCGGGTCGAAGGCGACGGCCTTCTCCATGTTCACCGCGAAGTCGAAGGTTTCGCCGGCATGCACATTGGCATCCGCCCGCATCCGGGCGATCACGTCCTTGCCCGACAGCGTCATGGTCACGAAGGTATCGGCCCCCGCCGGCTCGGTCACGGTCACGAGATTCGTCAGCGGCTGGACATTCTGCGAGTTGCGGTCGGCACCTTCGGGATCGGTGATCGCCTCGGGGCGGATGCCGAGCAGGATGTCGCGCCCGGCCCAGGCGCTCAGGTTCCGTTGCCCGAAGGCCAGCCGCAGCGCCCGCCCGCCGGCATCGGTGACTTCGGCAAAATGCCGGTTGCCGTCGAGGACCACCTTTGCCGGCAGGATATTCATCGCCGGGCTGCCCATGAAGGTGGCGACGAAGACATTGGCCGGGCTGTCATAGATGTCCTTGGGCGTGCCAAGCTGCTGGACATAGCCCTTGTTCATCACCGCGATGCGGGTCGACAGCGTCATGGCCTCGATCTGGTCATGGGTGACATAGACGATGGTCGTCTTCAGCTTGTGGTGCAGCTTCTTGATCTCGGTGCGCATGTCGACGCGCAGTTTCGCGTCGAGATTCGACAGCGGCTCGTCAAACAGGAACACATCGGGATCGCGCACCAGTGCACGGCCCATGGCGACACGCTGGCGCTGGCCGCCCGACAGCTGGCCGGGCTTGCGGTCGAGAAGGTGGTCGATCTGCAAGAGCTTTGCGACCTCGGCCAGGGCCGTGTCGCGCTCGGGCTTCGGCACGCCATGCATTTCCAGACCGAAGGTCATGTTCTGGCCCACCGTCATGTTGGGGTAAAGCGCATAGGACTGGAACACCATGGCGATGTTGCGCTTGGACGGGTGGACGCCGTTCACCACGCGGCCCTTGATCGCGATCTCGCCGCCGGAGATGTTTTCCAGCCCGGCGATCATGTTCAGCAGCGTGGACTTGCCGCAACCCGAGGGGCCGACGAGCACGAGGAACTCACCTTCCGCGACCTCGATGTCGACGCGGTGCAGAACCTCGACCTGGCCGTAGGATTTGGTGACGTTGCGGATATCGAGAAAGCCCATCTCAGGCTCCTGTGGCTGGGGTGGGACGGGATGCGGAGTTTTGCAAAACTCCGAGCCGGACTTTTTGAAAAGTCCGGGCCAATTCCTTCGAAGGAATT
>JACSRN010000039.1 GCA_014879735.1 Paracoccaceae bacterium | reverse complement strand
CTCCTGGTACGACAACGAATGGGGCTTCTCAAACCGGATGTCCGATACCGCCGTCGCAATGGGAAAACTTATCTGATCCGAAAAACGGCAGTTCCGCTGCGGAAGGGCGCCTTCGGGCGCCCTTTTCATTTTGCATGACCCTTGCGCGCCACGCATAGCCGCACCGCAGCATTGCGGGTTGTTAGCGATAACGTCGGCACCATATTACTGCCGAGGGGGAAGGAAAAGCAGACCCCCCCACCGCAAAGGAAACGATCATGTTCACCACACTTATCGCTGCCGCCCGCAAACGGGCCCTCTATCGCCGCACCCGCGACGAGATCGCCCGCATGCCGCGCGACATCGCGCTCGACCTCGGGATCTTCCCCGAAGACGCCTCGCAACTCGCCCATGAGGCGGTCTACGGCCGCGCCTGACACCGGGCCCCGGCGCCAGGCGGCGCCACGGTCCCGGGAAGCTGACGGTCCGGCCGGCCTCAGGCGAAGCGGGCGCGCAGGGCGGCGTTCACGGCGGGGGTGACGAAATGCGACACGTCGCCGCCAAGCCGCGCGATTTCCTTCACCAGCTTCGACGCGATGGCCTGCCGCCGGGCATCGGCCATCAGGAACACCGTCTCGATCGAGGAATCGAGCGCGCGGTTCATGCCCACCATCTGGAATTCATATTCGAAATCCGCCACGGCGCGCAGCCCGCGGATGATCACCCCGGCACCCACGTCGCGGGCGCAATCGATCAGCAGGTTTTCGAACGGGTGAACGACGATCTCGCCCGCCACGCGGGCCGAAATTTCCGCGCATTCCGCCTCGACCATCGCCACCCGCTCCTCCAGCGGGAACAGCGGGCCCTTGTCACGGTTGATCGCCACCCCGATCACCAGCCGATCGACCAGCGGCATGGCACGCTGGATGATGTCGGTATGGCCGAGCGTGACCGGATCGAAGGTGCCCGGATAAAGTCCGATGCGCATTGAGGCCTGACTCCCCTGCTGCCTGACGCGAACGAAAAGCAACATCATCGCCCGCGCCTGCGCAAGGGCGAAATGCTGCGGCGCAGCGTCAGAAGCCCTTGATCATCCCCTCCAGCGCATCCTTCTCCACGTTCAGCTCGTCCAGCCGCGCCTTCACCACATCGCCGATCGAGATCAGGCCGACCATCCGCCCGCCGTCGACCACCGGCAGATGGCGGAAGCGGCCGTCGGTCATCTTCTGCAGCACCACATCGGCCATGTCGCCGGGCTGGCAGGACACCGGGTTGCGCGTCATGATCTCGTCGACCTTCGCCGACAGGCAGGCGGCGCCATTCTGGCCAAGCTCGCGCACGATGTCGCGCTCCGACAGGATACCCAATGCGGTCTGGCCGTCGCTGGAGACGACCAGCGCCCCGATGCGGCGGCCGGAAAGCGCGGCGACGGCATCGCTCACGCTGGCACCGGGGTCGATGGTCGCCACCCCCGGCGTTTTCGATTTCAGGATCTGGCTGACAAGCATGGGCTCCTCCCTCCCGCATCGGTTCCGGCAAGCCTCGGATGCGCCGGGGTTTCTGTCAAGCGGCAGCTTCAAGCCGGGCGATCTCGGCCCGGCTCTCGCGCACCAGTGCTTCGGCAAATCGGGTCAGGCGGGCCACGCGGACATCATCGGCATGGCGGGCCAGCCAGAAGGCCCGGCGCAGGCGGATCTCGTCAGGCAGCACGCGCATCAATTCCGGCGCCGAGGGCAGCGCGAAATCATGCACGACGCCCACCCCCGCCCCCTGCCGCAGGAAGTTCAGCTGCACCGCGGCAGAGTTCGAGGTCAGCCGCGCGAGGGGGCTGCCGATCTCGGCCAGATAATCGAGTTCGCGGTCGAAGATCAGATCGGGGATATAGCTCACGAAGGGATGCCCGGCCAGATCCGCGCGCGTGGTCAGCGGATGGGCGGCCAGATAGTCGCGCGACGCCGCCAGCGACAGGCGGTAATCGGTCAGCTTCTGGACCGTCAGCCGCCCGGTCCGCGGCCGCGAGACGCCGATCGCCATGTCGGCCTCGCGCTTGGAGAGGTTGAACAGCCGCGGCAGCGCAACAAGCTGCACCTCCAGCCCCGGATTGGCATCGCAGATCCGCGCCAGCACCTGCGGCAGAAGATAGTTCGCGCAGCCATCCGGCGCGCCGAGCCGGATCAGGCCGGACAGCCCGCAGGTCTCGGCGCCGCTGATCGCCTCGGCCGCCTCGCGCAGCGCCACCTCGGCCTGTTCGGCGGCCGGGATCAGCCGCTGCCCCGCCTCGGTCAGCGCATAGCCCTGCGGGCTGCGCAGAAACAGCCGCGCGCCCGTCGCCTCTTCCAGCCGGACGATCCGCCGGCCCACCGTCGCGGGGTCGATCTGCAGCCGCTTGCCCGCCGCCGACAGGCTTTCGCTGCGCGCCACCGCCAGAAAGACACGCAGATCGTCCCAGTCCATCGCCCACCCTTTGCATTTTCGCAAGACGGCTTTGGCCTATTCAGCCTGTATCCGGCATTTCCGCAAGAGTATAACCGCCCCATCCCCAAGGAGGATTGCGATGAAAGAGATTGGTCACTGGATCAACGGCAAGCAGGTTTCCGGCACGTCTGGCCGGTTCTCCGACATCTTCAACCCCGCCACGGGCGAGGTGCAGGCCCGCGTCGCGCTGGCTTCGGGCGCCGAGCTTGACCATGCCATCGCCGAGGCCGCCCGCGCCCAGGTGAAATGGGCGGCAACCAACCCGCAGCGCCGCGCCCGGGTGATGATGGCCTTCGGCGCGCTGATCAACCAGAACATGGAAAAGCTGGCCGAGGCGGTCAGCCGCGAACATGGCAAGACCCTGCCCGACGCCCGCGGCGACGTGCAGCGCGGCCTTGAGGTGGTCGAGGTCTGCATGGGCGCCCCCGCGATGATGAAGGGCGAATACACCGATTCCGCCGGCCCGGGGATCGACCTCTACGCCATGCGCCAGCCGCTCGGCGTCGTGGCCGGCATCACCCCCTTCAACTTTCCGGCGATGATTCCGCTGTGGAAGATGGCGCCCGCGCTGGCCGCCGGCAATGCGATGATCCTGAAGCCCAGCGAGCGCACGCCCTCGACCTCGCTGCTGCTGGCGGAACTGCTGCAGGAGGCCGGGCTGCCCGATGGCGTTCTGCAGGTGGTCAATGGCGACAAGGAGATCGTGGACGGCATCCTCGACCATCCGGTGATCCAGGCCGTGGGCTTCGTCGGCTCCACGCCGATCGCGCAATACATCTACGGCCGCGCCGCGACGAACGGCAAGCGCGCGCAGTGCTTCGGTGGCGCGAAGAACCACATGATCATCATGCCCGACGCCGATCTCGACAAGGCCGCCGATGCGCTGGTGGGCGCGGGCTTCGGCGCGGCGGGCGAACGCTGCATGGCGATCTCGGTTGCGGTTCCGGTGGGCGAAAAGACCGCCGACGCGCTGGTGGAACGGCTGATCCCGCGGATCGAGAAGCTGAAGGTCGGCCCCTATACCGCGGGCGAGGATGTGGATTTCGGCCCGGTCATTACCGCCCAGGCGCGCGACCGGATCGTCGGCCTGATCGGTTCGGGCGTAGAGCAGGGTGCGAAGCTGGTGGTCGACGGCCGCGGCATCAAGATCCAGGGCTACGAGAGCGGCTTCTTCGTCGGTGCCACGCTGTTCGACAATGTCACCCCCGAGATGGACATCTACAAGCAGGAGATCTTCGGGCCGGTCATCAGCCAGGTGCGGGCGCAGAGCTATGACGATGCACTGGCGCTGGTGATGGACAACGAATACGGCAATGGAACCGCGATCTTCACCGCCGACGGCGATACGGCGCGCGATTTCGCCTCGCGGGTGAACGTGGGCATGGTGGGGATCAACTTCCCGATCCCGGTGCCGCTGTCCTACTACAGCTTCGGCGGCTGGAAGCGGTCGGCCTTCGGCGATCTCAACCAGTACGGGCCGGATGCGCTGCGCTTCTACACCAAGACCAAGACGGTGACGGCGCGCTGGTTCAGCGGCATTCGCGAAGGTGCCAGCCTGAACTTCAAGGCGCTGGACTGACACTTTTCAGGCAGGGCCGGGAAAACCCGGCCCGCCTCTGCAGCGCCGGGCCGGCAGGGCACAGCGCTCAGGCCGCGATGGCGGCGAGATGGCGACCAGGATCGAAGGGCTGCACGGCGACGGCTGCCCCCTCGAAGGTGCAAAAGCTGCCGTCCGGCACCACGGTCCAGTCGTCCTCGCCGCTTTCCAGCGGTTCGGAGACCACCGCCATGCCGGCGCGGGCATCGGACCAGCCGTAATAGAGCGAGGGCGCCGCCTCGCTGTCGCTGGCATAGCGCACGGCATAGAGGCGACGGCCGTCCGACAGTGCCGCCGTCATCCGCAGATGCGGCGCCGACCCCTTGCTGCGCGCCAGCGCCAGGAACCGGGCCGCCGCGCGTTCCAGCGCGGCGCAGGGATCGGCATCCAGGCCTTCGTCGATGGCCACCAGAAACAGCGCCTCGCTGTCGGTCGCCCCCTTGCGCTGGCCGTAAAGCCGGTCGGGGATCATCATATCGGCATCGCGGCGAAAGGCGTCATAGCCGCCGACCTGTCCATTATGCATGAAGCTCCAGCGGCCGGAAACGAAGGGGTGGCAATTGTTGCGGCTGGTCGCCGTGCCGGTCGAGGCCCGGACATGGGCCAGGAACAGGCCCGATTTCACCTGTGCGGTCAGGCTGCGCAGGTTCGGATCGCTCCAGGCCGGCATGACGTCGCGGTAGAGCCCGGGTTCGGGCCGCGCATCGTACCAGGCGATGCCGAACCCGTCGGCATTGATCGCGGTGTGGCATTGGGTGGCGCAATGGCTTTGATGGATCAGCGAATGACCCGGCCGGCTGACGATGTCTTCCAGAAAGATCGGCTTGCCCGCATAGGCCGCCCAACGGCACATGGTCTACCCTTCCCGCCCGACCGGGGCTCTGGGTCGTTCGACCTCCCTGCCCCAGGAAACTGCCCCTGTTGCCAGCACAATAGCATTGCAACGGCGCGGCGTTAAGTGCCGGAACCCAGACCTTGCCGGGCGGATGCCGCAAATTTTCGCGCAGGGCAGCCGGCGGGTGGCCGCATCGGCCGGGCTATTCCGCCGCCTCGACCACCACCAGATCCCGCTCGGCCGCACCCTTGGCATGTTCCAGCGCCGCCTGATATTCGGCCGAGTTGTAGCAGGCCACCGCCGCCTCGAAGCTGGGGAACCGCGCGACGACATTGCGGGCGCGGTCCCGTCCCTCAAGCTGCTGGTAGCGCCCGGCGCGGGCAAGGAACTCGCCGCCATGCGCCGCGATGGCAACGGTCGCGCCCTTGGCATAAAGCGCATAGCGCTCGGGGTCGATCACATGGACATGGGCAATCCAGAAGGCTGCGGGCATGGCTCAGGCTCCGATCACGGCTTCGGCCGCGGCGATTGCCGCCTCGGCCCGGGAAATATCGGCGCCGCCGGCCTGCGCCATGTCCGGCCGGCCGCCGCCGCCCCGGCCGCCCATCGCCTCGGCCGCCGCCTTGACCAGGCTGACCGCCGACAACCGCCCGGTCAGATCGCCGGTGACGCCGGCCGCAACCGCCGGCTTGGCGCCGGTGTCGGCGATGAGCAGAATGGCGCCCGAACCGATGCGGCCCTTCATCTCGTCGATCAGCGCCGGCAGATCCTTGCCGGAGACGCCCTTCAGAACCTGGGCCACCAGCTTGATCCCGTTGATGTCTCGGGCCTCCGGTCCCTGTCCGCCGCCGCCCATGGCACGTTCGCGGCGCAGCGTCGCCACCTCGCCCTGCAGGCCGCGGCGTTCCTCGAACAGGGCCTTTACCCGCTCCACCACCTCGCTCGTCGGGGCTTTCAGCACCGCGGCAATCTCGGCGAGCCGCGCGTCCTGCGCCCGCAGATGCGCCAGCGCCGCCTCGCCGGTCAGCGCCTCGATCCGCCGCACCCCCGCCGAGGAGGCGCTGTCCCCCATCAGCACCACCGCGCCGATGTCGCCGGTGCGCTTCACATGGGTGCCGCCGCAAAGTTCCAGGCTGTAGGTCTTGCCGTCCGCACCCTTGCCAGAGCCGTCGAGCGCGCCCATCGACACCACCCGCACCTCGTCGCCGTATTTCTCGCCGAACAGCGCCTGCGCGCCGATGGCCCGGGCATCGTCAGGCGTCATGATCCGGGTCTCGACCGGCGTATTCTGCCGCACGAAGGCGTTCACCTCGGCCTCGACCTGCGCCAGTTCCGGCGCAGTCAGCGCGGCATTATGGCTGAAATCGAAGCGCAGCCGGTCGGCCGCGTTCAGGCTGCCCTTCTGCGCAACATGATCCCCCAGCGCGCGGCGCAGCGCCTCGTGCAGCAGATGCGTCGCCGAATGGTTGGCGCGGATCGCGCTGCGGCGGGCATGCGAAACCTCCAGCTTTGCCGGCTGGCCCCGCGTCACCGCGCCCTCGACCACCATGCCGATGTGGATGAAGACGCCGGCCGCCCTTTTGGTATCGCTCACCTCAACCAGCCCGGTATCGGTGCGGATCCAGCCGGAATCGCCGACCTGGCCGCCCGATTCGCCGTAAAACGGCGTCTGGTTGACCACAACCTGCACCGCCTCGCCCGTCTCGGCCGCGGCGATTTCGGCGCCATCGCGCACCAGCGCCTGGATCACGCCCTCGGCGGTTTCGGTCTCGTAGCCGAGGAATTCGGTCGTGCCCTGCTTTTCGGCCAGTTCGAACCAGATCCGGGCATCCTTCGCCTCGCCCGAGCCGGTCCAGGAGGCGCGCGCCTTGGTCCGCTGCTCCGTCATGGCGGCATCGAAGCCGGCGATGTCGACCGTGCGGCCCATCTCGCGCAGCGCGTCCTGCGTCAGATCCAGCGGGAACCCGTAGGTATCATACAGCTTGAACGCCGCGTCGCCCGGAAGCTCGGCGCCCTCGGGGATCTTCGCCAACTCGTCGTCCAGCAACCGCAGCCCGCGCTCCAGCGTCTGGCGGAACCGGGTCTCCTCCAGCTTCAGCGTCTCCTCGATCAGCACCTGCGCCCGGGTCAGTTCCGGATAGGCCGCGCCCATCTGCCGCACCAGCGCCGGCACCAGCCGATGCATCACCGGATCCTGCGCGCCCAGCATATGCGCATGCCGTGCCGCCCGGCGCAGGATGCGGCGCAGCACATAGCCGCGCCCCTCGTTCGAGGGCATCACGCCATCGGCGATCAGGAACGAGGTCGAGCGCAGATGATCGGCGATGACGCGGTGATGCACCTTGCCCAGGCCGTCGGGATCGGCATTGGTGACATTGGCGCTGGCCTCGATCAGGCTGCGCATCAGGTCGGTATCGTAATTGTCGTGCTTGCCCTGCAGCAGGGCGCCGATCCGTTCCAACCCCATGCCGGTGTCGATCGACTTCGCCGCCAGTTCGCGGCGCGAGCCGTCCTCGAACTGCTCGAACTGCATGAAGACGTTGTTCCAGATCTCGATGAAACGGTCGCCATCCTCCTCGGCGCTGCCGGGCGGGCCGCCCCAGATATGCGGTCCGTGGTCGTAGAAGATCTCGGTGCAGGGGCCGCAGGGGCCGGTGGGGCCCATCATCCAGAAGTTGTCACTGGTCGGGATGCGGATGATCCGGTCATCGGACAGCCCGGCCACCTTCTTCCAGATCGTCGCCGCCTCGTCATCGGTGTGATAGACCGTGACCAGGAGCCGCTTGGGATCCAGCCCGAAATCCTTGGTCAACAACTCCCAGGCCAGCGGGATCGCCGTGTCCTTGAAATAATCGCCAAAGGAGAAATTCCCCAGCATTTCAAAGAAGGTATGGTGGCGCGCGGTATAGCCCACATTGTCAAGATCATTGTGCTTGCCGCCGGCGCGGACGCATTTCTGCGCCGTCGTGGCGCGGGTGTAGTCGCGGTGTTCCGTGCCGGTGAAGAGGTTCTTGAACTGCACCATTCCCGAATTGGCGAACATCAGCGTCGGATCGTTGCGCGGCACCAGGGGCGAGCTTTCCACCACGCGGTGGCCGTTCTTCTCGAAAAAATCGAGAAAGGTGGAGCGGATGTCGTTCAAGGACGCCATGGGAGGGGCCTTTCAATCGAGGATCGAGCAGGCCTCATGTAACGACGCGCCGCGCGCCTGTCCACGGGGGATCGGCGCACGGCGGCAAATGCGCCTGTGGCGGTTCCCGGGCGATCAGTCGTCCTCGCTGACCACCCCGTCGTCGGAGGACATGTGGAAGTCGAGCCCGTTGGCCGCGCGGAGGCGGTCCTCGATGTCGGCGGCGACGGCGGGGTTGTTCTTCAGGAAGGTCTTGGCATTTTCGCGACCCTGGCCGATGCGGTCGTCCTTGTAGGAATACCATGATCCCGATTTCTCGACCACGCCCGCCTTGACGCCGATATCGATCAGCTCGCCGGTCTTCGAGATGCCCTCGCCATACATGATGTCGAATTCGACCTGCTTGAAGGGCGGGGCGACCTTGTTCTTCACCACTTTCACCCGGGTGGTGTTGCCCACCACCTCGTCGCGGTCCTTGATCGAGCCGATGCGGCGGATGTCGAGCCGGACGCTGGCATAGAATTTCAGCGCGTTGCCGCCGGTCGTCGTCTCGGGGCTGCCGAACATCACGCCGATCTTCATGCGGATCTGGTTGATGAAGATCACCATGCAGTTGCTGCGGCCGATGCTGGCCGTCAGCTTGCGCATCGCCTGGCTCATCAGCCGGGCCTGGGCGCCGACAGTGGCATCGCCCATGTCGCCTTCCAATTCCGACTTGGGCGTCAGCGCGGCCACCGAGTCGACGACGATCAGGCTGACCGCCCCCGAGCGGACCAGCGTGTCGACGATCTCCAGCGCCTGTTCGCCGGTATCGGGCTGGCTGATCAGCAATTCGTCCAGATCGACGCCCAGCTTCTTGGCATATTGCGGATCCAGCGCGTGTTCGGCATCGACAAAGGCGCAGACGCCGCCCTTCTTCTGCTCTTCGGCCACCACATGCAGCGTGAGCGTCGTCTTGCCCGAGCTTTCCGGGCCGAAGATCTCCACGACGCGGCCCTTGGGCAGCCCGCCTATTCCCAGCGCGATGTCGAGGCCGAGCGAGCCGGTCGAGGTCGCCTCGATATCCATCGCCGGGCTGTCGGCACCGAGCCGCATGATCGAGCCCTTGCCGAACTGTCGTTCGATCTGCTGGAGCGCGCTTTCGAGCGCTTTCTTCTTATCCATGTCGCGCTTGCTCCCGAAGTCCAGCAGACTGGCTGTCGTCATGATCGGTCCCTTATCCCATAGCCGCCCGCAGGCGGCAATCCCGATGGATGTTCCCGACCTGTTCTTGCTGTTATGAGAACAAACAGGGATCAATTCAAGCGAATTCTACGAAAATCAGCTTTTGCGCGAATCCGTTAAGGGATAGTTTACGCTGGGGCCAAAAACCGGCCAGGGCGGAAAAAAGGGCGAAAATGCTGGTGTTCTGGGATCAGAGGCTGGTCTTTCTGGCCACGCCGAAAACGGGATCGACGGCCATCGCCGCCGCGCTGGAGCCGCTGGCCTCGGTCTCTGTCCAGCGCCCGCCGGTGCTGAAGCACACCACGGTGCATCGTTTCCGCCGGTTTCTCGGCCCCTATCTCGAAGCGGCGTCCAAGACGGACTGGACCGTCGTCGCCCTGATGCGCGAACCCCGCGACTGGCTCGGCTCCTGGTATCGGTTCCGCGCACGCGACGAGCAGGCCGATTCGACCCGCTCGACCCAGGCGATGAGCTTTGACGATTTCGTGCAGGGCTGGTGCCGTGATCCGCGTCCCGAATATGCCGATGTCGGCAGCCAGGCGAAGTTCCTCCGCCCGCGCCAGGGCCAGGGCGCGGACCGGCTGTTTCGCTACGAGGATTTCGACAGTTTCGTCGATTTCCTCGAGGATCGGCTCGGCTACGAGATCGTATTGCCCCGGCTGAACGTCTCGCCGCCCGGTGCGACAGAACTTTCGCCGGAAACCGAATCCCTGCTGCAGGCGACGGCGGCCGAGGATTTCGCGCTCTATGCGTCGCTCGGGCCGCCGCGCGCCACCTGAGACCGCCGCAAGACCGCCGGTCCGGACTGCACCGCATTGCCGGCCGGCATGGATCCTTTCCGGCACAGATCCTTCAATGCAACTGACCCTGCACGACCGCGGTCAGATCGTTGAGCGAGAACGGCTTGGCCAGAAAGACCGAATTCGGGATGCGCGACTGGTCCTCGTTCAGGCAGTCCTCGGCATAGCCCGAGACGAAGACCACGCGGACGTCCGGCCGGTCCTCCAGCGCGCGCTTCACCCAGGAGGGACCGTCCATCCCCGGCATGACCACATCGGTGACGAAGACATCAACCATCAGCGCCGGATCCTGCAGCGTCTTCAACGCCTCTTCGGCATTTTCCGCCTCGAGCACGGTATAGCCGCGCATCCGCAGCGCCCGGCTGGCAAAGGCACGGACCGGCGCCTCGTCCTCGACCAGCAACACGACGCCTTCGGCCCGGCGCAGGGTCAGGCTGCGCGATTCGGGTTCGGGCGTGGCAAGTTCGGTCTCGTCGGGCTTGTGTATGGGAAACAGGATGTCGAAGCGGGTTCCGGTGCCGCCCTGGCTCTCGACGAAGACATAGCCACCCGATTGCTTGACGATGCCGTAGACCGTCGAGAGGCCAAGGCCGGTTCCTTCGCCGATCCGCTTGGTGGTGAAGAACGGCTCGAAGATCTTGTCCAGCCGGTCGGCCGGGATGCCGCAGCCGCTGTCGATGACGCGGATCACGGCATATTCGCCGGCCGGAACCGTCGCGCGACCGCGGTGCATCGCCTCGGGCAGCGTCAGGGGTGCGGTCTCGATGCGGATGGTGCCGCCCTCGGGCATGGCATCGCGGGCATTGACGACAAGGTTCATCAGCACCTGTTCCAGCCGCCGGCGGTCGGCCCGCACCGGCCCGACCCGCGGATCGTGAACCACGCTCAGCTCCACCTTCTCGCCCACCAGCCGGTTCAGCAGATGCGAAACCTCCGACAGCACGTCGTGCAATTCCAGCCGCTCGGGCTTCAGCGTCTGCTTGCGCGAGAAGGCCAGAAGCTGGCTGACCAGCGCCGCGGCACGGTTGGCGTTCTGCCGGATCTGCTCAAGATCGGCAAATTCGGAATCCTCCGGACCATGGCGCAGCAGAAGCAGGTCGCAATGGCCCGAGATCGCGGTGAGCAGATTGTTGAAATCATGCGCGATCCCACCGGCAAGCTGGCCGATGGCCTGCATCTTCTGGCTCTGGTTGAACTGCGCCTCGAGTTTCTTCAGCGCCGTCGCATCCGACAGGATGGCCAGCGCGCCGGAGCGGCCGCGTTCGACGATGCGGTGCAGTTGCACCTGGGCAAAGCTCTCGTCGCCCTGGACGCGCAGGCGCAACACCTCGGCACCGGCAGGCAGCCGCCCCTCGACCACGTCGAGAAGCCAGTCGTTCACCGGGCGGCCCAGATCCTCGAACAGGTCATGGAAGGCAAGGCCGGATTCGAAGCCCTCGCCCATGCGCAGCATTTCGCGCGCAGCGCGGTTCGCCGCGCGCAACCCGCCATCGGCGCCAAAGCGCATCAGCGCCACCGGCACATTCTCGAAATCGGTTGGCACCGTGTCGTTGGAATAGCGCTCCGGCGCGGGCAGCAGGAACAGTTCCCGCCGGTCGCCCGCGCCCTCCACTTCGGCCACGATGGCGCGGATCGGGCCGCTGGCCGAGGCGATCTGCACCTCGTCGCCGCTGTGAAAGTCGGTCTGCAGGAAGATGCGGTCCAGTCGCTTGGGCCGTTCGCCCAGCACCCGGCGCATCGCATCATTGGAAAACAGCACCACGCCCGCACGGTTGGCCACGATCATCGGCAGGCTCAGCCCCTCGGCCCCGCGGCCGCCCGGATTGCGGTCCTGGAATTCCTCAAGCCGCCAGAGGAAGCGTTCCTCGCCCAGCCGATGTACCGACAGCCGCAGATGGCCGCGCCGCGTCACCACATCCTCGCGCGCCGAGCCGGTGGCCGAGGCCCGTGCCTGCAGGCGGAACAGCACCGCCGCGGGCGATGCGAACTGATCGCTCAGGGCCGCGGCAAGGGTCTGGCCGCCGCCCTCGCCGAACCGGGCGATGGCCGAAGCGTTGCGGAAGCGGATCTCGCCCAGGGAATCGGTGGCGAAGCAGGGCGCCGCATCCTCGCCCACCAGAAGTGCCAGATCGCGGACCCGCCGTTCCTCTCGCCGCCGGTCGAAGCCGGAGATGCCGCGCAGCATCAGCGTCAGCACGATCAGCGCCAGACCCGCCATCAGCAGTGCAAAGCGCAGGCCGGTCTCGCGGACGAGATAGGCCAACCCAAGGGCTGCAATGCCCGCCACCACCAGCCAGACCGCACGCGGCGACAGCCCGCGCGCAGTCGACATCACTGCCCTGAGTTCAGCTTCCGGCCTATGCACCCAACCCTCCGTCAAGGGAAACCACCGTCCCCTGGGCCCATTTGGCCGTGCGAGTCGTTAAGCGCGGTTTAAATCCGCCCGAAATACACCTACAAGTAGAGTAAAATCAGAGCTGTTGCAGAATGGCAAGATAGAAGCCGTCGCCACCGTCGAGCGGGGTGAAGCGATGCTCGCCTTGCAGCCGCCAGTCGGGATGCGCAGACAGAAAGGCCGCGATCCGGTCCTCGTTCTCTTCACGCAGGAAGGAACAGGTCGCATAGGCGATGCGCGGCGCCAGGGTTGCGGCACGCGCCAGAATGCCGTCCTGCACCCCGGCCAGTTCGGCCAGCCGCCCGGGCGTCAGCGCCCATTTGCCTTCGGGATCGCGCCGCCAGCTGCCCGAACCGGAACAGGGCACATCGGTGAGGATCAGATCGTAAGGCGCCGCCGCCTCGGGCGAATCGGTCAGGATCACCGAAACGCCGGCCCGCGTGGCGCGCAGCGGCAGATCCGCCATGCGCCGCGGCGTGGCATCATGCGCCCAGAGCGACAGCCGCGCCCGCGCCGCCATGGCCAGCGTCTTGCCGCCACCGCCGGCGCAGAGATCGAGAACCCGCAGGCCGTCGGCCAGCGGAAGCGCCTGGACGACGGCCTGCGAGGCGGCGTCCTGCAACTCGACCAGCCCGGAGGCGAAACAGGCGGAATGCTGGATTTTCCGCGCGCCCTCGGTCACTTCCAGGGCAAAGTCCGCAAGGGGATGCGGGCGGGCCGCAATACCCTCGCCGGCCAGCCGGGCAATGGCCTCGTCCCGGCCGATCCGGGCGGCGTTGGCCCGCAGGACCACCGGCGCACGGTCGCGCATCGCCTGCATCACCGCGGCGTAATCCGCCCCCAGGGCAGCCCGAAGCCGCGGCGACAGCCAGTCGGGCACGTCCAGCGCCTCGTCGCCCGCCGGCACGCGGCCAACCTCGTCGGGCCGCTCGGGCGCGGGGCCGTGCGGGGCACCGGCGAACCAGCCCGCCTCGCCAGCCGCCCGCGCCAGGCCGAGGATCAGGCCGCGGCCGGTGTCGCCGCCGCCCAGTGCCGCGGCAGACCGGCGCCGGCGCAGCGCCTGAAAGACCAGATCGCGCACCGCCGCCCGGTCGCCGGAACCGGCATAGCGCGCGGCGCGCGCCCAGCCCGTCAGCGCATGTTCCGCGCTGTCGCCGGCCAGGATGCCGTCCAGCACCGCGATGGCGGCGGCAGCACGGGCGGCGGGCGTCATCGCCGCCCCCTTGCCGGCAAGCGCGATTCAACCTGCGCGGTAGTTCGGGCTTTCGCGGGTGATCTGCACGTCATGGACATGGCTCTCCTTCAGCCCCGCGCCGGTAATGCGCACGAAGCGGCAGTTCTGCCGCATCTCGGCAACGGTGGCGCAGCCGGTATAGCCCATGGCGGCGCGCAGGCCCCCGACCATCTGGTGCAGAACTGCGGCAACCGATCCCTTGTAGGGCACCTGCCCCTCGATGCCCTCGGGGACCAGCTTGTCGCTGCTGGCCTCTTTCTGGAAGTAGCGGTCCGCCGAGCCGCGGGCCATGGCGCCGATCGACCCCATGCCGCGGTAGGCCTTGAAGCTGCGGCCCTGCCACAGGATCACCTCGCCGGGGGATTCGTCGGTGCCCGCGATGGCAGAGCCCACCATGGCACAGGAGGCCCCGGCCGCGATGGCCTTGGCAAAATCGCCGGAATATTTGATTCCGCCATCGGCAATCACCGGGATATCGCCGCCTTCGCGCGCCGAATCCATGATTGCGGTCAGTTGCGGCACGCCCACGCCGGCCACGATCCGGGTGGTGCAGATCGAGCCGGGGCCGATCCCCACCTTGACCGCATCCGCCCCCGCGTCGATCAGCGCCCGGGTGGCCTCGGCGGTGGCAACGTTGCCGGCAACCACCTGCACCGCATTCGACAGCTTCTTGATCCGCTCCACCGCGCGCGCGACGCCCTCGCTGTGGCCATGGGCGGTATCGATCACCACCATGTCGACGCCGGCGTCGATCAGCGCCTGGCTGCGCTCGAACCCGGCATCGCCCACGGTCGAGGCGGCGGCGACGCGCAGCCGGCCGAGGTCATCCTTGCAGGCATGCGGGTTCAGCACCGATTTCTCGGTGTCCTTCAGCGTCAGCAGGCCGGTCAGCTTGCCCGCGGCATCGGTGACGAGCAGCTTCTCGATCCGCCGCGCCTTCATCAGCGAAATCGCCTGGGCGCGGTCCACCGGCTCGCGCAGGACGGCAAGGTTGTCGGCGGTCATCATCACGCTGACCGGGGTCCGGTCATCCTCGGCGAACCGCATGTCGCGGTTGGTCACGATGCCCAGGACGCGGCCCCCGGCATCGACCACGGGAAAGCCGGTGATGTTGTAGCGTTCCATCAATGCCCTGGCATCGCCGAGCGTCTGGTCGGGGTGAAGGGTGATCGGCTTGTAGACCACGCCCGATTCGAAACGTTTCACCCGGCGGACCTCGGTCGCCTGCGCCTCGGGGTCGAGGTTGCGGTGAATGACGCCGATGCCGCCGGCCTGCGCCATCGCGATGGCCATCCGCCCCTCGGTCACGGTGTCCATGGCGCTGGACAGCAGCGGAATGTTCATGCGGATCGACTTGGTGACGAAGGTCGAGGTATCGGCCTCGGAGGGCAGCACCGAAGAGGCGGCGGGCACCAGCAGCACGTCATCAAAGGTAAGCGCCTCGCGAATCTCCATGGGGGTCTCCTCGGGAATGTTCGTTTGGCGGTTCCCTGTTTCACTTCCCCGTCCGGGGTGCAAGTGCTTTCCGCCGCGACCGCGGGGCCTTGCACCGGCAGGCCGGGCATGCTGTCACTGCGCGCCAGATGCCGGCAAGAGGGCAAGAGGGCAAGAGGGCAAGAGAACAGGATGCGCGTCGCCATCGTCGAGAATACCGCGATCACCCATCACGGCCAGCTGGGCGTGGCGCTGCACGAACAGGCGGCGCGGATCGGGCTGTACCGGCCGTTTGCCGATGGCGCGCTGCCGGACATGAGCCGATACGACGCCCTGGTGGTCTTTGGCGGCGAGCAGGCCGCGACCGACGACCGCATCCATCCCTATCTGCCGCGGCTGGCCGGTCTGATGGCCGGCACGGCAGAGGCGGGAAAGGCCGTGCTGGGCATTTGCCTGGGCGCGCAGATCCTTGCCCGCGGGCTTGGTGCCGAGAACCGGCTGGGCGTGGCACGCGAATTCGGCTGGTGCGAGGTGGCCTCGACCACGGCCGCCCCGGGCGATCCGGTGCTGGGCGCCCTGCCCGCCCGCTTTCCGATCTTCCAGTGGCATGCCGACACCTTCACCCTGCCGCCCGGCGCGCTGCATCTGGCGCGTTCCGAGGTGGCCGAGGTGCAATGCTATCGCTGGGGCCGGGCCGGATATGGCATGCAGTTCCATTTCGAGGTGAACCGCCCGATGGCCGCCGACTGGCTGCGAGAGTTTCCCGGGCTGATCGAGAGGCAGTCGCCCGGCTGGGCCGAAGCCTTCCCCCGGCTTGCCGCCACAACCGGCGCCGTGGCGGATGCCCATGGCCTGGCGCTGGCCCGGGCCTGGGTGGCGCAGATCGGCGGCTGAGGCAGAGCGGGCCGTTCCACCGGCCCGGGGATTTTCGCCCGGCGATGCCTGCGGCGACGTCCCGCCGGGCGGCCCCGGCGCCCGGGGCTTCCTGGCGGCAGAACCCCGCCACAAGGCCCCGCCACGCGCAGGCCTGCGATGGCCTCGCCCGGCAACCCGGCCGGTGGCGCCTGCGCGTTGCGCGTTGTGCCTGCCGGCGCTACTCCTGCCGCAGCGCGCGCAGCGCCTGATCCTCGTCGGACCACAGGATCAGCCCCTGGCGCAGCGCCTCGGCCATCTTCGCGCGCCAGTCCGCATCGTCCAGCCGCTTCAGATCCCGTGCCGAGGAGAGAAAGCCCAGTTCCACCAGCACCGAGGGCACGTCGGCCGATTTCAGCACGGAAAACCCGGCCTCCTGATGCGGATGGCGGTGCATGCGCAGCTTGGCCGCCCGGATCGCGGCGACCAGCGCCGCGGCCAGGCGCTGGGTGCGCGGCTCGGTCTCGGTCCGCGCCATGTCCATCAGGATGCCGGCCACCACGTCGTCCTGCTCCGTCAGGTCGATCCCGGCCAGCAGGTCGTCACGGTCGTGCCGCTCTGCCAGGGCGGCCGAGGCCGCGTCGCTCGCCTCTGCCGAAAGGGTATAGACCGTGGCGCCCTGCGCCTCGCCCTCGGTCAGCGCATCGGCATGCAGCGACAGGAACACCTGCGCCCCCGCCCGGCGCGCAACCGAGATCCGGGTCTCCAGCGGTACGAAGACATCGTCGTCGCGCGTCAGCACCACATGGAAGCGGCCGTCGCGCAGCAGCAGTTCCTTCAACTCGCGCGCGAAGGTCAGCATCAGATCGGCCTCCCTGCGCCCGTCACGCTCGGCGCCGGGGTCGATGCCGCCATGGCCCGGGTCGAGCACCACCACGATCGGGCCTGTATCGCGATCGGGCAGGCGTGGCAGATCCGCCGGCTCGGGCAGCGCCCAGTCGGCAGGTTCGGGCCGCGCCGCCTCTTGCGCAAAGGCGGCGGGATCGGCGGGCTGCAGCCGCAACCGGATCGCCGTGCCGGCATCCGTCGCCATCCCGGCCGAGGATACCAGCATCGGCCCCGCCAGTTCCACCACCAGCCGCGACCAGCCAGAGCGGAGCGGGCCGCCGCGCAGGCCGCGGATCGGCGCGTCGCGCCCCAGCGTCTCGATGCCCGCCCAGTCGACCTCGCGGGTGTCGAGCACCAGCCGCGGCGGAGTGTCGAGCACGCGCACCCGCCAGGGCACCGGCTGGCTTATCGCCAGATCGACCGCCAGCCCCTGCCCCTCGGCCACGATCCGGCTTTGCGCAGCGTCAAGCCGCGCCAGCGCCGAAAGCTCCTGCGCCGCCACCCAGGCCAGCATCGCCCACAGCATCGTCAGTGCCGCCAGAACCGCCCGCATCCTGCCTCCGCCCGTTTGCGCCGGATTATTCCGGCAGGCCGGGCAGAAGTCCACTCACCTTCCCGCATCGCCGGCGCCCGGTCTTGTGCGGCCCGGCCGGCAGGCCTAGACCGCCCCTGTCCGGCCCCGCAGACGGGCGGAGGGCAGAGCGCGACGCGCGACAGGACGAGCGGGGAGGACAGGATGAGCGGGGATGGCGGGACGACCGGCCATGTTTTCATCGCAACCAGCCTTGACGGCTTCATCGCACGCCGGGATGGCGGGATCGACTGGCTTCTCGACCGCGACGACCCGGCCGAGGATCACGGCTACCCGGCCTTCATCGCCACCATGGATGCAATGATCATGGGGCGCGGCAGTTTCGAGGTGGCGCTCGGGTTCGATCCCTGGCCCTACGACCTGCCGGTGCTGGTGCTGTCGCGCAGCCTGCCGCCCACGCGGGTGCCGCCGTCGCTGGCCGGCCGGCTGCGCATCGCCGACCTGTCGCCGCAGGCCGCGATGCACCGGCTGCAGGCCGAGGGGCACCGGCGGATCTATGTCGACGGCGGCCGGATCGTGCAATCCTTCCTGCGCGGCGGGCTGATCGCCGACATGGTGGTGACGGTGGCGCCGGTCCTGCTGGGCCAGGGCCGCCGGCTGTTCGGCGAAACCGGCCGCGATATCGCGCTGACGCTGCTTGGCGCGCGCAGTTTCCCCTCGGGCCTGGTGCAATCCAGCTATCGCCTCGACGCCTGATGCGACCGCCCGGCGGCCCAGTCGGCCAGCCGGGCCAGACCCTCGGCGATATCCGCCGTCGAGCGCGCATAGGAAAACCGCAGCGTCCGTGCGCCGCGCCGCGGGTCGAAATCCAGCCCCGGCGTCACCGCCACCCCCGCCCGGTCGAGGATGTCCTGCGCCAGCGCGAGGCTGTCGTCGGTCAGGTCCGAGACATCGGCATAGATGTAGAAGGCGCCGTCGGGCGGGGCGATGCGGGTGAACCCGGCCGCGGGCAGGCCCTGCAGCATCAGGCGGCGGTTCTCGGCATAGACCGTCCGGTTGGCCTCCAGCTCTTCGGTGCAGTCAAGCGCCGCAAGGGCCGCGATCTGGCTGGCATGCGGCGGGCAGATGAACATGTTCTGCGCCAGTCGCTCCACCCGGCGGATCTGGTCCTCGGGCACAACCATCCAGCCGACGCGCCAGCCCGTCATGCTGAAATACTTGGAGAAGCTGTTGATAACCCAGGGTGTCTGGCTGATTTCCAGCGCGCTGACCGCAGGGTCGCCGTAATGCAGCCCATGGTAGATTTCATCCGAGACGAAGCCCAGGCCCCGCGCCTCGGCCCAGCGGATCAGCGCCGTCAGCGCGGCGCGGTCCAGCATCGTGCCGGTCGGATTGCCGGGTGAGGCGACGATCAGCCCCTGCACCTCGCACCCGTCCAGATCGGCGGGAACGGGTTGCAGGCGGTTTTCCTCGCGGGCGGGAATGCCCACCGGAACAAGCGACAATGCGCGCAGGATCTGGCGATAGCTCGGATAGCCCGGCTCGCCCAGGCCAACCCGGTCGCCGGCCTCGAACATGGCGGTGAAGGCCAGCAGGAAGGCGCCGGAGGATCCGGTCGTCACCACCACCCGCGCCGGATCGAGATCGACGCCATACCAGCGGCGATAGAGTGCGGCGATGCCGGCGCGCAATTCGGGCAGGCCAAGGGCGACGGTATAGCCCAGCGGCCCGTCCAGCGCGGCGGCCAGCGCGCGGCGCGCACCGGCGGGGGCGGGCGTGCCGGGCTGGCCCACCTCCATGTGGATGATCGAGCGACCCGCCGCCTCGGCCGCGCGGGCGCGTTCCATCACATCCATCACGATGAAGGGATCGACATCGCCCCTGCGGTTTCCCGGTCTTGATCTTGTCATGGCCCGCCCCTTAGAGTTCCACCGCTCAGTGCCCCTCCGGGGGCCCGATGGTCAACCCCGGAAGGATACAGATGATGCGCCTCGCCCTTGCCCTCGCCGCCGCCCTGGCCACTGCCGCCCCGCTGGCACAGGCCGAAGGCCTGACGAACATGACCGAGGAAGAGCGCGCCGCCTTCGGCGAGGCCGTGCGCGCCTATCTGCTGGAAAATCCCGAGGTGATCATGGAGGCGATCACCGAACTGCAGGCACGCGAGGACAAGGCCGCCGTCAACCGCGACCTGCAGATGATGGCCGACAACAAGGATGCGATCTACAACAGCCCCGACGACTGGCAGGGCGGCAACCTGCAGGGCGACATCACCATCGTCGAGTTCATGGATTACCGCTGCACCTATTGCCACAAGGCCTTCCAGGAGGTCTCGGAACTGGTGACGCAGGATGGCAACATCCGCTTCGTGCTGAAGGAATTCCCGATCCTGGGCGAGCAGTCGGTGCTGACCTCGAAATTCGCCATCGCAACGCGGCTGCTGCACGGCGACGATGCCTACAAGAAGGTGCATGACGCGCTGTTCGCGATGCGCGGCGATGCCACCGACGAGACCCTGTCGCGCATTGCCGTCGATCTGGGCTTCGATCCAGCCGCGATCCTTGCCAAGATGAAGGCGCCGGAAGTGCAGGCGGTGATCGACGGCAATTACGCGCTGGCCCAGATCATGGACATCAGCGGCACGCCGACCTTCGTGATCGACCAGACCATGGTGCGCGGCTATGTGCCGCTGCAGGGGATGCAGCAGATCGTGGCAGAGCAGCGCGAGGGCTGAGCAGCGCGCCGGAAAGGGCCGCCGCAAAAGCGCCGGATGGGCCGAGCCGCCCGCCTGGCCCGTGCCGGCCGCTTGGCCCGTGCCGGCGGAATTCCGGCGCGCCCGGGCAATGCCATGCGCCGCGGCAGTACCACCGCCGCGGCGATGCCGTGCACCGCGGGCAGTGCCTGCCCGCCCGCCCGCGTAACCCCGTCGGTATCTGCCCCGGTACTTGCCTCCGGTATCTATCTGCCCCTGTACCTGCGCCGGTCGCGGCCAGTGCCGGCCGGCCCCCCGCGCAATCCTGCCGGTATCTGCCTCCGGTATCTGCCCCGCCGGCAGTTGCGCAGGCCGCAGGCCGCGCCGCCCGCCGGTCAGCCGCGTTTGCGGCAGTACAGTTCCAGCCGGTGATGAACGATTTCATAGCCCATTTCGGCGGCGATCTGGCGCTGCAATTCCTCGATCCGGTCATTGCGGAATTCGATGATCGTGCCGGTGTCGATGTCGACGATATGGTCGTGATGGCCGGGATCGGCCACTTCGAACCGCGCGCCGCCCTGTTCGAAGGAATGGCGCTGGATCACGCCCTCGCGCTCCAGCACCGACAGGGTACGGTAGACCGTGGCCAGCGAGACCGTGTCATCAAGTGCCTGCGCCCGACGGTGGAGTTCGGCGGCATCGGGATGGTCGGCCGCCTCGGTCAGCACCCGCAGCAGCGCCTGCCGCTGCCGCGTCACGCGCACACCCGCCTCGCGCAGCGCGCGCGTCATCCGTTCGGTCTTTTCGCCAGCCTTTGCCATCGCGCGACCCTAGCACGCGGCGGATGCCGCCGCAAACGGCCGGCGGGCGCGGCTATTGGTGGCGCAGCGCCTCGATCGGATCCATCCGGGCGGCGCGGCGGGCGGGGAAGAAGCCGAAGATCACCCCCACCACCGCGGAGAAGACGAAGGCCAGCAGGATGACCAGCGGATCGGGGGTGAAGGGAATGCTCATGAAGACCCCCGCCCCCCAGGCCAGCGCCAGCCCGACGAAGATGCCGATCACGCCGCCGAACAGCGACAGGACCACCGCCTCGACCAGAAACTGCGTCAGCACCTGCCGCGACGAGGCGCCGATCGCAAGGCGGATGCCGATCTCTCGCGTGCGTTCGGTGACAGAGACCAGCATGATGTTCATGATGCCGATGCCGCCCACCAGCAGGCTGACCGCGGCGACCGAGGACAGCAGCCCCGACAGCACGCTGTTGACCGAGTTCAGCATCGAGGCCACTTCCTTCATGTCGGTGACGGAAAAGTCGTCGTCCTCGCCAAGGCCGATATGGCGGCGTTCGCGCATCAGCGCCTGGATCGCGCGGATGCCCTCTTGCGAACCGACGCCGGGCGACAATGTCACCTGGATGCCGTTCACATCGTCATCGCCATTCAGCCGCCGCTGCACCAGCCGGATCGGCATCAACACCAGATCGTCCTGGTCCTGGCCGAAGCTGCCGGCACCCTTGGGCGCCAGGACCCCGACCACCTGGCAGGAGATGGTCTTCACCCGCACCGCCTGGCCCACCGGATCGGCGGCACCGAACAGCTTCTGCCGCACGGTCTGGCCCAGGATGCAGACCGGCGCGCCGGCACGCACCTCGGCGGGGGTCAGGTTGCGGCCAAGCGCCACGGTCCAGTTCGCGACCGTCGGGTACTGCTCGTTGGTGCCGGTGATCGAGGTCGAGACATTGGCATTGCCGGCCACCAGCGTGGCCGTGGCATTGGCGATGGGGGCCACGGCCGCAGCAACCGGCAGGGTGGCCACCGCATCGGCATCGCGCAGCGAGAAGCGGCGGATCGGCACGCCGGCCGAGGGCGGGCCAAAGCCGCGCTGGCCCGGCCGGATCACCAGCATGTTCGACCCCAGGCTTTCGACCGAGGCCGAGACCTGTGCCGAAGAGCCCTGCCCCACCGTCACCATGGCGATCACCGCCGCCACCCCGATCACCACGCCCAGGATGGTCAGAAAGGACCGCAGCTTGTTTCTGAGGATCGAGCGGAGGGCAAGGCGGATGGCCTGAAAGATCATATCGGCGCCTCGGCCGCGGCGGCCTGGTTCCAGGCGACCGGCTCGTCGCGGGTGATGCGCCCGTCGGTGAAGATGACCAGGCGGCGGGCATAGGCTGCAATGTCGGGTTCATGCGTGACCATGACGATGGTGATGCCCTCGCGCGCGTTCAGATCCTGCAGCAGGATCAGGATCTCTTCGCTGCGGTGGCTGTCGAGGTTGCCTGTCGGCTCGTCCGCCAGGATGACGGCGGGGTTGCCCGCCAGCGCACGGGCGATCGCGACGCGCTGCTGCTGGCCGCCCGACAGTTCCGAGGGATGATGCGCCCCCCGGCCCGAAAGCCCCACCTTGGCCAGCGCCTCCTGCGCGCGCGCGGCGCGTTCGGCGGCGGGTACGCCCTTGTAGATCAGCGGCAGTTCGACGTTTTCCAGCGCCGAGGTCCGCGGCAGAAGGTTGAAACCCTGAAAGACGAAGCCAAGATAATGCCGCCGCAGCAGCGCCAGCGCATCGTTCGACAGGCTCTGCACCGGCGTGTTCTTGAACAGATATTCGCCGCCGGTCGGCCGGTCGAGGCAGCCGATGATGTTCATCGCCGTCGACTTGCCGGAACCCGAAGGCCCCATGATCGCCACGAACTCGCCTTCGGCGATGGTCAGATCCACCCCGTCCAGCGCCCGCACCTCGGCCTCGCCCCTGCCATAGACGCGACTGACGTTGCGGAATTCGATCAGCGGCGCGGGCGCGGTCATCCGCCGGCCCCGCGCTGCGACAGGATCACCTCGTCGCCTTCCACCAGATCTTCGGAGCGCACGACGATATTGGTGCCATCGCTGGCGCCCGAGGTGATCGCCACGCGGACCGGCTGGCCGCCGCGCAGCACCCAGACGCCGGAGCCATCGACCCGCGTGCCGCTGTCGCGCGGCCGCGACGGCATGATCAGCCCGATCAACCCGCCGCCACCGCGCGATTCCGCCCCGGCCGGCGGCGCGTAGCGCAGGGCTGCCACCGGCACCAGCAATTCATCCGCCTCTTTCGCCACGGTGATCGTCGCCGTCGCGGTCATGCCGGGGCGCAGCAGCATGTCTTCATTCTCGACCGACAGCACGGCGGTATAGGTCACGACATCGGCCACGGCATCGGGGGCATAGCGGAGCTGGGTGATCGTCGCATCGAAGCTGCGGCCGGGATAGGCATCGACGGTGAAGGTTGCCTCCTGCCCCACCTTCACCCGGCCGATATCGGCCTCGTCCACCGAGACCTGCAAATCCATCCGCGTCAGATCCTCGGCCAGCGTGAACAGGACCGGCGCGTTCAGCGTGGCGGCGACGATCTGGCCCTTCTCTGCCGTGCGGCCAAGGACGATGCCGTTGATCGGCGAGCGGATCGCCGCCTTGTCCAGATCGACGCGCTTGGTCTCCAGATTGGCTTCGGCCAGCGTGACATCGGCCTTGGCCATCTCGACCGCCGCCAGCGCCCGGTCATGCGCCGCCCGCGACGCCACCACGACGGCGCGGGCGTTCAGTCCGCGTTCGTCCAGCGCCGAGGCCGAGGCAAGCGCATCGGCGGTTTCCGTCACCGTCGCCTCGGCCGAGGCGCGTTTGGCCAGAGCCGAGACAAGCTGCGCCTCCGCCGTCACCACCTCGACCTTCAGCTTGGTATCGTCCAGCCGGGCCAGCACCTGGCCCTCGGTGACAAGATCGTTGAAATCGACCTCGACGCCGGCCAGCGTGCCGGAGAGTTCCGAGGAGATCTCGACCTGGGTCGTGGGTTGTACCGTGCCGGTGGCGATCACCGTCACCGACAGATCGCCGCGGACAACGGCAGCGGTATCGTAGCGCACCGCGGTCTCGGTCCGGCTGCCCCACAGCAGCCAGCCGCCACCGGCCAGCGCGCCAAGGGCGAGCAACATCCACAGCCAGAACAGGCCACGCCGGCGGCGGGGCATGCGGGCAAGCTCGGCAAGGTCGGGTCGGCGATCGGTCACGGGCTGCTCGTTTCTGGGATGCGGGAAATACGCAGGGCGCGGCCGGTTCCGTCGCCGCCGCGCAAGGATAACCGGCGCGAGCGCGAAGGGAAGTGGGGAACCCCGCCCCTGTCACCC
>JACSRN010000144.1 GCA_014879735.1 Paracoccaceae bacterium | reverse complement strand
ACAGGGCGGCGGCAAGGGCCGCAGGCCGCGGCGGATCAGTCCAGCCGCAGCGCGCGGTCGAGCGAGAGCCACCCCGGCCCCCGCAGGATCAGCGCCAGGAAACAGGCGGCCCACAGCCCGTGGGTCTGCCAGGCCTCGGGGTAGACGAAGGTCTGGATCACCGCCGTCATCCCCAGAAGCCCCGCCGCGGCGAGCCGGGTGCCAAGGCCCAGGATCAGCAGCGCCGGCAGCAGATGCTCGGCGATCACCGCCAGCACGGCGGCAAGCGCCGGCGGGATCAGCGGCAGGGCATAGTCGTGCTCGAACAGGAACCATGTACTGTCGGCGATGCCGAGGCCGTCGACCTTGGTCCGCCCCGAGGCAAGAAACACCGCTGCCGGAAAGACCCGCAGCGGCAGGGCGGCGATGTCCCAGGGCATCTGCCCCAGCCGGCCGTTCGCCCGGCGCAGAAGATGGGCAATGGTCATCGGCTCACCCCTCGGTCAGCGCGCCATGGCGCAGCAGCAGCCTCAGCGCCGCCCCGGGATCATGCTCGGGTTCGGTCAGCCGGGCGGTCATCGCCGCCGTCATCAGGCTTTCGCCGCGACCAAGCGTGGCCAGGAAATCGGCATCCCCCCCGCTCAGCGCCAGCACCGGCACCGCACCGGCCGGATCGCGCAGGACAAGGGCGATCTCTGGCCGGTCGGCGATCTCTGGCGCGGCACCGCCAGGCTGGTTCGCCTGCCAGATCGTCACCACCGCATGCGGCGAGCGCAGCACCTGCACCGATGGATGCAGCGCCAGCCGCGCAGCACCGGCCGCTGCCGCCACCCGCGCCAGCGCGGCGGCGGTGGGCGGCGGCGCCTCGGCGGCATGATGCGCAAGGCCGCGCATCCATTCCACCCGCGCCACATCGGCCAGATAGGGCAGTGCCGCCAGCGGCGGGAAATGCCGCAGGAACCGCGGAAATCCCGCCCCCCAGCGGATGAGGACGGGCGAGCGCGGCGGGTCCTTCTGCAGATAGGCCGCCGCCAGCGCCGCAAAATAGCTGGTGCCGACCAGCCGTTCGATCACCGGATAGCGCGCCGCCAGCGCCCGGGCCAGGCCATGCGCCACATTGTTGCGATAGACGGCAAAGCGCTGTGCCGCCTCGGCCGGGGCGACGGCGGTGATGCCGGCGGGCAGCCCGCCCGAGGCCAGCCCGCTGCGGAACGCGGCAGCAAAATCAGGCGGCATCGGCGGCCCCCCGCGCGGCATCGAGGATGCGGGCGGCGCGGCGGGCCTCTCGCATCAGGACGCCGAAGGCCGGCACGTCATTGTCCCATTCGATCAGCGTCGGCAGCGGGCCGGTCGCCGCGATCACCTCGGCATAGAGCGTCCAGACCGGATCGGCCACCGGGCTGCCATGATCGTCGATCAGCAGCGGACCGGAGGGCAGCGTCTCCACCGCATGGCCGCCAAGGTGGATTTCACCCACCGGCCCCAGCGGGAAGGCCGCCAGATAGGCGCGCGGATCGGTGCGATGGTTGATGGCCGAGACGAAGACATTGTTGACGTCCAGCAGCAGGCCGCAGCCGGTGCGCCGTGCGACCTCGGCCAGAAACTCGGTCTCGGGGATGGTCGAACCCTCGAACAGCACATAGGTCGACGGGTTTTCCAGCAGCATCCGGCAGCCCAGCCGGTCCTGCACCTCGTCCACATGGGCCACGACGGTGGCCAGCGTCTGCGGCGTATAGGGCAGCGGCAACAGGTCGTTCAGATATTCGCTGTCATGGCTTGACCAGGCGAGATGTTCGGAAAAGCTCTCCGGCCGGTAGCGGTCGACCAGCGCCCGCAGCCGCAGCAGGTGATCGGGATCCAGCCGTCCCGGCCCACCGATGGACAGGCCCACGCCATGCAGCGAAAGCTGATGGCTTTCGCGCAGCGCCGCAAGCTGGCGATGTGGCGGGCCGCCTTCGCCCATGTAGTTTTCGGCATGAACCTCGAAGAACCCGAGGTCGGGGCGGCTGGCGTGGATATCGGCGAAATGTTCGGGCTTGAAGCCGACGCCGGCTCTGGCGGCAAGGGTCATCGCAATACACCTTTCGGGATAGGGGCCCGGCCGGGGCTGCATGCCCCGGCCGGATGGCGTCACATCTGGATGGGTTCAAGCGAGCCCATGCCGCCCGGCGTCTTGATCGAGGTGCAGGTGCCCGCCGGAACCAGCTTCCAGGCGTTGCCCTGATAGTCCTTTGCCGCAGTGCCGGCGCAGGTGGTGCCGGGGCCGGCCGCACAATCGTTCTGGCCGGCCATTGCCACGCCATAGCACTTTTCCATCTCGCCATCGGCCCGGGCGGCAGCGACGGCCGCCAGCGTCAGCGCGGCGGCCATGGCCGCGGTCAGGGTCAGGCTCTTGTCGATCATTGTCATGAAGCGGTCCTCCAAGGGGGTTGCTAGGCCGGTCTATCCGTCCTGTGGCTGTCCTTTCGCGGGCAGGGCATCCGGCGTTACCGCGGCCATCGCCGCTCACCATCCTGTGATTGCCGGCAGTTTTTTCACCTTTCCGCGGTAACGTTGGTGCGGGGCGGTCGTAAGGACAGTCGACATGAAGGATCGCGAGGCGGCATGGTCGGCGCTGCTGTGTGCAGCGCTCGACGGGGACGGGCAGGCCTATGCCCGCTTCCTGCGCGCGGTCACGCCGGTGCTGCGCGGCATCGTGCGTGCCCGGGCGCGCGGGCTGGCCGGCGATCAGGACGAGGATATTCTGCAGGAGGTGCTGATGGCCATCCATGCCAAGCGCCATACATGGGACAGGACCCAGCCGATCCTGCCCTGGCTTTACGCCGTGACCCGGCACAAGGTGATCGACGCCTTTCGCCGCCGGTCACGGGTCATCGACCTGCCGGTCGAGGATTTCGCCGAGGTGCTGGTGGAGGAAACCGGCGATCCCACCGCACCCCGCGATCTGGCGCGGCTGATCGCCCGGCTCGACCCGCGCTCGGCCGAGATCCTGCGGGCAATGGGCCTGCGGGCCGAACCGGCGGCCGAGGTCGCCCAGCGGCTGGACATGACCGAGGGCGCGGTGCGGGTGGCTCTGCACAGGGCGATGGGACGGCTGGCCCGCCTGGTGCGCGGCGAGGGAGAGCGCTGATGCAGACCGACGATCTCGTCACCTGGCTTGCGGCCGAACCGCCGCCGCCGCCCCTTGCACCCCGGCGCCTGGCCGGCTGGATCGCCTTTGCCGTCCTTGCGGCGGCCGGGCTGTTTCTGACCGTTGCCGGAACCCGCCCGCATCTGGCCCAGGCCCTGGCGCAGCCGCTGGTGCTGGCCAAGACGTTGTTGCCGGCGGCGCTGGCACTGGTCGCCCTGCCGCTGGCGGTGCAGTCGATCCGGCCGGGCGCCGTACCCGCGCGGTGGGTGCTGTTGCTGCCGCTGGCACTGGCACTGGTCCTCGGCGGCGTCAGCCTCCTCGCCCAGCCGCCGGCCGCCCGCCTTGCCGAATATACCCCGGTCTTCATCGCCGAATGCGTCGGGCTGATCCTGGCAATCGCGGCGCTGCCGCTTCTGGTGGCGTTGCGGCTGCTGCGGCGGGGCGCCAGCACCCGGCCCGCGTCGACCGGCGCATTGACCGGCCTTGCCGTGGGGGCACTGGCCGCGACGGGCTATTCCTTCTTCTGCCCACAGGACAACCCGGTCTTCTATCTGGTCTGGTATGGCGTGGCGATCGGCTGTGCCGGTCTTGCCGGCGCGCTGGTCGGCCGGCGGCTGCTTGCCTGGTAGGGGCCATCTGCGCCATGGCGCGGGCCGCCTGCCATGCCCGCCCGCCGCCCCGCCGCCGCTCAGACGAAGATGAAATCACCGGCATCCAGCTGGTCGGGGTTTGTCAGGCCGGTCAGGATGATCGTGATTTCGGCGGTGCCGTCGCCATCGGTATCGACCAGCACCCGGTTGCCCGCCACCCTGGCCTCGGCATTGTCCGAACCGCCGCTGAAGCTGCCACTGCCGAGATAGGCGAAACCGCCGCGGCCCGGCCCGTCGAACAGCCCCTCGAAACGCAGGACATCGCCCTCGTCCCGACCGCCGTTCAGCCGGTTGAAATCGGCGATCACGTCGATGCCGCCGCGGATGCTGTCGAAGACGAAGCTGTCGGCGCCGGCACCACCGGCCAGCAGGTCGTTGCCGTCGCCGCCATACAGCCTGTCGTTCCCGCCGCCGCCCAGAATCGTGTCGTTGCCGCCGCGGCCCCGCAGCACATCGTTGCCCTGATGCCCCCAAAGACCGTTGGCGCCGGCATCGCCGCGCAGATCGTCATCATGGGCCGAGCCGAAAACATCCTCCACCGAGGAATAGGTATCGCCCGCCGCCTCGCCCCGGTTTGCCGTCGCATCCTGCAGGTCGGCGACGATTCCCGCTGCGGCGGCATGATATTGCGCCCGGTCGGTGCCACCGCCGCCATAGAGCCGGTCGGCACCGCCCCCCCCGATCAGGACGTCGGCGCCGCGATCACCTGACAGTTGATCGTCGCCCCCGCCACCGAAAAGAAAATCGTCCCCGCCATCGCCGCTCAGCGTATCGGCACCCTGATCGCCCCACAATTGATCGCTGCCGGTCCCGCCATAAAGCCGGTCGGCGCCGGCCCCGCCGCTCAGGTTGTCGGCACCGTCGCGCCCCTGAAGAACGTCGTTTCCGGAATATCCCCAGAGCGTGTTTGCCCCGCCATCGCCGCGCAGATCGTCGCCATGGGCGGTCCCGAACAGGTTTTCGATCGAGGAATAGCTGTCGCCGGCGGCCTCGCCGGTATTCTGCGCCGCATCCTGCAGGTCGGCGATGATCCCGGCTGCCGCGGCGTGATACTGGGCCTGATCGATGCCGCCCGCACCGACCAGCTGGTCGGCCCCGGGTCCGCCGACCAGGAGGTCGTCGCCGGGGCCGCCCAGCAACGTGTCGCCGCCGCCGCGGCCGATCAGCGTGTCGGCGCCGGTCCAGCCCCAGATCCGGTTGTCCGTCGCATCGCCGCGCAGGCCGTCGGCATGGACCGAGCCGTTCAGGCTTTCGATGCCGGAATAGCTGTCGCCGGCGGCCTCGCCGGTATTGGCGCCGCTGAACTGCAGATCGACCGTAACCCCGGCGGTGGCCAGGCCATATTGCAACTGATCGATCCCGGCGCCGCCGATCAGCCGGTCGCCCCCCCGACCGCCGAACAGCGTGTCGTCACCCGCGCCGCCGGCGATCGTATCGTTGCCCGGGCTGCCGAACATGCGGTTGGACAGCGCGTTGCCGGTCACGGACCGCCCGACCGGGCCGAGGATGGCGAGTTCCTCCACCCCTTCGGCCCATCGCGACAGATCATAGTCGCAGGCCAGGTTCACCCGGTCCCAACCCTGGCGCGGCAGTTCCACCACCAGCGTTTGCGAGGACGGCACCTCATAGATATCGTTGCCGTCATAGCCGACGAAGACATAATTCGTGCTGTCGCCGCTGCGGGTCCGGGCTTCGGAGGGCGCGGCGCCCAGGTGATCGGCGCCCGAGGACCCCAGCCGCGTGACCGAGGCAATCGCGGCGGTCAGCGGGCTTTGCCCGCTGCCGAACCAGTCGGCAACGGCGGTGGCCAGCGCATTCACCAGCGGTTGGCTGTAATGCAGATTGTCGCGGAACATCCGGTCGGGCGCGATTCCGGCCAGTCGCGCCAGAAGGTCCATGCTGATCAGATGGCCATCCGCCCAGGATGTGGTGGCCACCAGTTGCTCGCGCTGGATCGCCGACCAGTTTTCGCGCCCGGTCGCTTCGGGGCAATAGGCCGACAGCGCGACATTCAGCAAGGCGAAGTCGAAACTGTCGGCGGAACGGCCCGGCAGCGCCGAACGCAGGTCGCGGACGATGCCGCCCAGCAGGCCGGAAAGCTGATCGGCGTAGATGTTCGTCCGCGCGACATCCAGCGTGTCGGCCTCGCCCTGAACCCAGATCACCCCGGCCAGTTCCGCCCTGGGATCGGCCCGCATCAGATCGGCCACCTGATCGACGAACATCTGCGGCAGTTCACCCGACCTGTACCAGTCGAGATCTCCCCGCGCCCAGGTCAGCGGCGCACCGGGGGCGGCAACTTCGATCACCGTGCAGCCCGGGTCGCGCGCCCGCAGCGCCGCCCTGATCTCGTCGAAGGTATTGTTCGCGTTGCTCTGTCCCGCCACGACATAGATCGCGCTCATCTTCGCCCCCGTCCGTTGCCGGTCGGAAGCCTGCGCGCCATTGCCTTACGGCGGGCATAACGGGCGCGGAAAAATGCCACGCAACGCCGTAGGGCGACGGAAAAACTGCATAGAGGTTATATAAAAATAAGAACTTACAGTATGTTAACCGAAAGTCTCCAGGATCTGCGCCAGGATCAAGCCACCATATAGCGCATTGGCGTGCAGTATGTCGTCCACGGGCTGGCGCTGGTCAAGATCGGCAAGACGCGCCGAACCCGCGGTATAGGCCCGCGCCGTCAGCAGGCCATGCACCACGGTCCCGGCCGGCTGCAGCAGCAGATCCGCACCGAGCCTGGCGACATGGCGCTGCATGGCGACCTCGAACAGGGTCTGGCAGCGGTTGCCGATCCGCGCGCGGCACAGCCGGACGAAACCCACGGCCTTCGCCGGATGATCGAGAATGATCTCTGAAGGATAGGGCTGCGGCACAACGATCAGCTTCTGCCCCGCCGTCACGGGTCCGATCCGGCGCAGGATGGCGCTTGCGTTGATCTCGTCCAGGGAATCGGCAAGGGCATCGGTCAGGCAGGCCTCGGTAATCGTCGGCAGATCGCGGCGGTTGCGGTAGGGCCAGCCCAGCACATGGTGCCGGTTGAGTATCCGGACCAGCCGGAAGGCGCTGAGTTCATGGCCGATCACGACAATCGCGTCATAATCCGACAGCAGGAATTCGTCCTTCTGTCCCAGCCGCTGCAGGAAGGCGCGAAACTCGGGATTGGGGGTAAAGACCCGGCGGCCGTCGAACCCGAACTCGCGCAGCGCGCCACCGCCGCGGACGAAGAAATCCATCTCGACGCCCAGCCCCTCGGCACGCACCGCGCGCCAGGCCTCGATCAGACAGGCGGCATGCGAATTGCCGATGACGAGAAGCTTCATGACCCTGCCGCGTTCAGCAGCCATTCGTCGCAGACCGGGTCGATCCCGGCCCCTGGCGCGGCAGCGGCACTCCTGCCCAGCCCGGGATGGGCGGCAAGAAACAGCGCCATGATGCGGTCGACCACCTCGTCGCGCACCTCGCGCTCGTCGTCGCGGAACGCCAACCGGCACCGCGGATTGGCGGTGGCAATCTCGTAGGAGGGAAAATAGTCGCAGCCCTCGTGCAGATGCAGGATCTCGTCCACCGCCGTGCGCAGGACCGCCTTCGAGCGCACCGTGGCCGCCAGCACATGCCCGCCCGTCGCCGTGGCGATCAGCGGAACCGGGGAAACCGTGAAGAGGACGCGAAAGTCCGGATTATGCGCCCGCACCAGGCGGATGAAACGGTCCAGCTCGTCCACCACCGCGGTGATGCGGGCATTCACGAAGACATGGTTTTCATCGACGATCGCCGGTTTCAGCGCCCCGGGCCAGAGCGGAAAGACCGTGCCCGTCCCGCCATGCTGCCAGCGTTCGGTCAGGCCCAGGGTGAAGATGAAGACCTCGGTCTCCTCCAGCAGGGTCCGGACCTTGCGCAGATGCGACAGGCGGGCCGCCTCCAGGATTTCGCGGCTGTCGAACCCGCCCGGCTCGATCCGCGGCCGCAGGCCGTCATACCAGCGGCCCCCCGCCGTCCAGATCGCTTCGTCGCGCAGGCGGGCGGCAAAGGCGTCTTCCGCCAGCTGCAGCAGTTGCGCGCTGGTGTAGAGATTGCCATAGCGCGCGGAATAGAGCCCGTAGCCATATCTTGCCCCCGTCTCGATCCGCATGCCGGGCGGCAGCGGTTCGAGATCGAGAAACCCGACGTTGGTCTGGCGCAGCCGGCTGCCGATCTTCTGGGCAAAGCAGCTGCCCGCCGTGGCGACCCGGGTTCCGGCCTGCAACCTGACAGCGGCCGGATAAAGCCGATCCAGAAGGAAAGCATTGTCGGCAAGGCATCGGCCCCAGAAACTGTGCGGCGGAAGCTGCGAATACGACAAGTGGTCCTCCGTCCGGCTGCGCCGTTGCGGCCATTGTGGGTGAGCCGGCGATGCTCTGCAAGCGCATCCTACCCTTCGCCGCCGCGGCGGGGCGGCCCGCAGGATCCGCGGCTTCCCCGGGGGCCCTGGCTGGCCCGGATCGCTAGGCCCGGCGGTATTCGATGCCCCGCGCCAGCCAGCAGCCCAGCCGTGCGGCAATGGGCCGGCCGGCGCCGTCGCGGCAGATCTGCAGCGTCCAGTCGCCCGGGGCCGGTGCATCCATCGACCGTCGCGTCTGGATGCGCCACAGGTCGCGGCCCGCCGGCACCGCCGGCTCGGCCCGCCCGGTCCCGAGGCGGCCCTCGAACCGGGCAAAGGCGGCGGTGCCGGCAAGGATCACCTCCATCGCGCGGCCGCTCTCGGGGCAAAGCCAGCGACCGCCGATCTCGCCGGCATCGGCAGTCGCCACCGGCGGCGCCGGCGCCAGCGTCACCCGCTGGTTGTCGCGCGGCCGCTCTAGGACCAGCCCCGCCGCCTCGACCCGCAACATCGTCTCGGCCGAGACCAGGCCCCCACCCTCGGATCGCAGGTCTTCGGCGCCGGTGGCGAATTGCAGCCGCGCCCGGCCATGCTCCACCTCGATCCGGGCCAGCAACCCGGTCTCGGGGCAAAGCCACTGGCCGGCGCGATCCGGTGGCACCGGGGCGGACACCGGCGGGGTCAGCCTCAGCGCCGCACGCAGCAGATCCCGCGCCGCATCCCGGGCCGCGCCCTCGTGGTTGAACATCACCACCACCGACAGCCGCGGCACCGCCGCATGCAGCCGGTAGGCGCGGAAGCCCCGCAGCGCCCCGCCGTGGCCGGTGATCGCCACGCCGCCCACATTGTCCCGGCCGAGGCCGAAGCCATAGCCTGCGGGATTGCCGTCGGCAAAGGCGACCGGGGCCGACAGCCGGCGGTAAAGTCCGTCCGCCGCCTCGCGCGTCGCATCGATCCAGCGCTCCCAGGCCAGCATGTCGTCGAGCGAGGCCACCATGCCCGCGTCGCCCTGCCACCAGATGCCGTTTTCCGCGGCCATGAACCCGGCCTGCGCGCTGCCCTCGTGGCCCACCACCCCATCGACGGGGTGGCGGGTGTCGGGGGCCAGCGCCGCCGTCGCCATCCCCGCCGGATCCCAGAGGTGGCGGCGAAACAGCGCCTCCAGCGGCTGCCCGGTCTCCTCCTCCAGCATCTCGGCCAGCAGGCGGAAATTGCCGTTGCTGTAGGAATGTCGCAGGCCCGGGGCAAATTGCACCGACTGCATTGCGGCCAGCATCGGCAAGGCCGCGGCGCGCGGGAATGCCTGCTCGGCCCGCGCGCCCTCCAGCACCGTCATCGCCCAGTAGTCGCGCAGGCCCGACTGGTTGTGACACAGCTGCCGCACCGTCGGCCGGAGACCCCGCAGCCCGGGCAACCGCGGCGACAGCCGGGCGTCCAGCGCCTCGGGTGCCCCAAGGGCGGCCAGAACGGCCGCGCAGGTGAACTGCTTGGTAATCGAGCAGACCGGCAACCGGGTCTGCCGCGTCATCGGCCGTGCCGAGACCAGATCGGCCAGGCCCCAGGCCCGGGCGGCCACCACGCGCCCCTGGTGCATCACCGCCGCCACGCCGCCCGGCCCCGCAAAGCGCTGCGGCAGCAGATCCATCGCGCGATCGATTGCCGAAGTGTCGATCATGGCATCCTCCGCCGCCCGGCGCTTGCCGTCAGCTTCCCTGCCCCGGCTTGCGCGCCACAAGGTCGATCAGCGCCGAGGGGCCGCTGTGACCCTCGCCCTCGTCCACCTCGGCGCGATAGGCGGCAAGCCGCAGGATCTCCATCCCGGCAAAGGCTGCGCGCAACAGCGCCGGGGTGTAAAGCTGCTCCACCGCCCGCGGCCCGCCGGTGCCAAGCGCAATCTGCTCTGGCGTATAGCCATGCAGCAGGATCAGCCCGCCCGGCCGCAGTGCCGCCTGCAGTCCGGCAAAGATGCGATCGCGCAACGGCGGCGGCGCAAACTGGATGAAGATCGCCACCACCGCATCATAGGGCCGGGCCGTCCAGTCCCAATCGGCGATGTCGGCGACATGGGTCTCGACCGTGACGCCGCGATCCGCAGCCAGCCGCCGCGCCTTGGCCATGCCGACGGCAGATCCGTCCATCGCCACCACGCTGTGGCCCTGCCCGGCCAGCCACACCGAATTGCGCCCCTCGCCATCGGCGATGCACAGCAGGCGCGAGGCCGGGGCCAGGCGCCCGGCCTCGCGCCGCAGGAAATCGGCCGGTTCGGTGCCGAAGAGATAGCCGTCGCGCGCAAAGCGTTCGTCCCACATCGCCGCCTCCCCCGTCTCGCCGATCCAACCCGGACGGCCCTGCCCCCCGCGCGTGCCCGCCCCGCGAACGGGCCGCCGGCCAGACCCGCCGCTCAGTGCCGTTGCGCCCGGTCGATCCGGTCGCGCAGCGCCACCAGCGCCCGCAGCGCCCGCCGCGCCTGCCACCACAGCAGCCAGAGCATCGGCCCCATCACCGCAACCGCGATGGCAAGCAGGATCAGCCCGGCCAGAAGATTGTCTGTGGTGAACATCGCGGCTCCGCAACCACGGGGGCAGTGCCAGCATGGCCCAGGGCCGCGGCGATGCGCAAGCCCCTTGCCCCGGCGCCGGAAACGCGCGACCAAGGACCAGGCCGGGGCGCGCCCGTCCCCGAGGCACTGCCCCGCCGCCGGCGCCCACAGCACGCGGAGGAAACACATGTACAACCACATCCTGATCTCGACCGACGGTTCCGAACTGGCGGGGCGCGGGGTCGACCATGGCCTCGCGCTGGCCAGGGCGCTTGGCTCCCGGGTGACTTTTCTCGTCGTGACCGAACGCTTCCCCATCTTTGCCGGCGCCGCCGGCGAGGCATGGACAGCCGCCGCCGCCGAACTGGAAACCTATGAAACCCGGCAGCGCGAACTGGCCGACCAGTTGCTGACCGCGGCCAAGGGCGAGGCCGAGAGATGCGGCGTGCCAGCCTCCACCGAACATGTGCCCGATTCCATGCCCGCGCCCGCCATCGTCGAGACCGCCACGCGGCTGGGCTGCGAGCTGATCGTGATGTCGTCGCACGGGCGGCAGGGCCTGCAGCGGCTCATTCTCGGCAGCCAGACCTCCGAGGTGCTGGCCAGCAGCACCATCCCGGTGCTGGTGGTGCGCTAGGACACCGCCAGCCGCCCGGCGGCCGGTCCGTCGCCGCCGGGAAACAGCCCGGCCTTCAGCGGCGCCAGCGCCGCAAGGTGGCGGCGCATCGCCTCGGCCGCCTCTGGGTTGCGGCCCTGCAGCACCATCTCCAGGATGGCCACATGTTCCTCGCAGCGCAGGCGGGCCTTCGTCCGGTCGACTTGCAGCCGGTATTCGATCAGCCGCCGCAGCCTGTCGACCCGGCGCAAGCTTTCGATGAAGAAGGCATTGCCGCTGCATTCGATCAGCGCCTCGTGCATGCCGCGGTTGACCTCGAACAGATCCACCGCCGACAGATCCGCGATCTCGCCGGCGACCAGCCGGCGCTGACGATCCAGATGGCGCTCGATCACCGGGCGGTTCAGGGCGAACCCGGCCTCCAGCAGCGCCGCCGGTTCGATCGCCTGGCGGAAACTGTAGCTCTGCCGGTAGGTCTCGGCCGAGGTCAGGACCGGCAGGAACCGCCAACCATTGCCCGGCAGCCGCTCCGCCCAGCCCTCGGCCGCCGCGCGCGCCAGCACCGCCTGCAGCCGCGGCCGCGTCAACGGATAGCGGCGCAGCAGCGCATTCTCGCTGATCCGGTCGGGGATGCGGCCGGCCAGCCGGTCGCGAGCGATGGCCAGATAGCCCGCCTCCGCGTCATCGGCCACCGTCCCGGTCGCGGCCAGCGCCCGCGCCGCCGCCGGATCGGCCACGCAGAACCCGCCCCGCTCGGCCTCGGCCAGCACGCCCGCCTGCCGCAGCGCACGCAACGCCAGCCGCACCGGCGAACGCGAGACGTGAAACCGCTCGGCCAGGGCGCGCTCGGGCAGTGGCGTACCGGCGGGCAGCCCGGCCTCGTCGACGTGGCGGGCGATTTCCTGCGCCAGATTGCCGGCGATCCGCGACATCGTTCCTCCGCTTTTCTTCCTTGTGACACAGCCATGCCATCGCGCCAAGCATGGTTTTTTGGACTTGCAAGATACCGTGATTGCGGCTATCCCGCCGAGATCGGCAAAGGGTTGCGGCCGGGCGTTGCGGCAGGCTGGTGCGGCGCCCCGGGGAAAGGGCATCGGATGACACGGGTTCTCGTTCCCGCAGGGGCGCTTGGGTTGGGCTATGACCGCGGCGCGCTGGCGCGCGGGGTGGCCAACCGCCCCGACATCATCGCCATCGACGGCGGATCGACCGACAGCGGGCCATCCTACCTGGGCCGCGGTGTCTCGAAATATTCCCGCGCCTCGACCAGGGCGGAATGGCGCGAGCTGATGCTGGCCCGGGCCGAGGCCGGGGTACCGCTGGTCATCGGCACGGCCGGCACCTGCGGCGCCGATCCGGCGGTGGACTGGCTGTTCGACATCACCCGCGAGATTGCCGCCGAAGAAGGCATGCGCCTGCGGGTCGCCACGCTGAAATCCGGCCAGCCCGCCGCGCGGGTGAAGGCCGCGCTTGCCGCCGGCCGCATCCGCCCGCTGCCCGCCGCGCCGGACATATCCGACGACATCCTCGATGCCTGCAGCAATATCGTCGCCCTTGCCGGGGCCGAGCAGATTGCCGCAGCGCTGGCCACCGGCGCCGATATCGTGATTGCCGGCCGCACCACCGACACCGCGATCATCGCCGCCCTGCCGCTGATCCGCGGCGACCATGCCGGGGCGGCCTGGCATGGCGCCAAGGTCGGCGAATGCGGCGCGCTGGCCACGACGCAGCCGAATTCCGGGGTGATCCAGATCGACTTCGACGCCACCGGCTTCACGCTGGAACCCATGGCCCCGGGCGCTGCGGCCACCCCCTACACCGTCTCTGCGCATATGCTCTACGAAAACTCCGATCCTTTCATCCTGCATGAACCGGGCGGGCATCTGGACGTGACGGCTGCGGAATATTCCGCGCCCGATGCCCGTCGCGTGCGGGTGGAAGGATCGCGCTGGGTGCCCGGGCGCTATACGGTGAAACTGGAAGGCGCGCGGATCGTCGGGCATCAGACGGTCGGCCTGGCCGTGATCCGCGACCGCCGCTACGTCGCCCATGCCCGCGACTGGGCCGCCGACGTGCAGGCGCGCGTGACAGAGAAGATCGCGGCCCGCATGGGGCTTGCCCGCGCGGAGTTTACCGTCGAGCTGCGGCTGATCGGCATCGATGCCACGCTCGGCCCGCTGGAGACCCGCCGGGACCTGCCTGTCGAGGTCGGCATCCTCGGCATCCTGACCTGCCCCACCGCCGAGCAGGCGGCCGAGGCGGCCAAGATCCTGAACCCCTATCTGCTGCACCATCCGCTGACCGAGGACGAGCCGATGCCGACCTTTGCCTTCCCCTTCTCGCCCGCCGAGATGCAAAGGGGCGCGCTCTACGAGTTCTGCCTGAACCATGTGATGGATCTGGACGATCCGATGGCGGCCTTCGCGCTCGAACTGCACGAGGTCGGCCATGGCTGAGCTTGGCGCCCTTGTCAGCAAGGTCCGGTCGAAGAATGCCGGGCCGTTCTGGCTGACCATCGATATCTTCTGCGACGATCCCGCCACGTTCGAGCGGGTCCGCCGCGGGCTGGACGATGCCGCCGTGGCCCGGCTTTACAACGTCGATCGCCAGACGCTGAAGCGGTTCGACATCGCCGCGCTGAACGTGGTCAAGTTTTCGATGCCCCGTCCGGTCGTGCAGGGCACCCGCGCGGACCGCGACATGCATGGTGCCGGCTGGGCCTGCCTGCTGGAGGAAATGCAGATCGGCTGAGGCGGAATGTCGCGGTCAGGGGTTGCCAATCCCGTGCCGATGACATGAGTATTCCCAGGAGGGCCCCGCCGCGATGAGCGGGCCGCGGACCGGGCGCAGATCCGGCCGGCGGTCAAAAGCCCGCCAACAAATGGGAGGACCATCCATGATCAGAACCGTTTTTGCGGCGACCGTTGCCGTGTCCGTCTCGGCCTTGGCCGCGCTGGCCGATCCGGCCGTGGTGATGGCGCCCGGCGGCGCCGGCGGCGGCTATGACGCAACGGCCCGCCTGCCGTTCGAGGCGATGGCCGCCGAAGGCATCTTCACCGATGGCGCCACCTTCACCAACAAGGGCGGCGCCGGTGGCACCATCGGCCTGACCGAATTCGTCAATTCCAGCCGCGGCAACGACAATGCGGTGATGTCGATGGGCGTCATCATGGTCGGCGGCATCCTGCTGAACAATTCGCCCGTCACGCTGAAGGACGTGACCCCCCTCGTCCGGCTGACCAATGACACCGGCGTGGTTGCGGTCGGCCCCGATTCGCCCATCCAGTCGGTCGAGGATCTGGTGGCGGCGCTGAAGGCCGATCCGGGTGCGGTTGCGGTCGGCGGCGGCTCGGCCGGCGGTGTCGACCACATCGCCGCCGCGCTGGTGGCCAAGGAGATCGGCGTCGATCCCGCCAAGCTGAACTATATTCCCTATGACAGCGGCGCGGAAACCGTCACGGCCCTTGGCGGCGGTGCCCTGACCGTGGCCATCTCTGGCGTCAGCGAATTCAAGCCGATGGCCGATGCCGGCCGCATCCGGATCATCGCCGTCACCTCGGAGGGCCGGATCGACGGCATCGATGCGCCCAGCCTGACCGAAGCCGGGATCAACGTGGTGATCGGCAACTGGCGCGGCATCGTCGGCGCTCCGGACATGACGGCCGAGGGCAAGGCAATGTGGCTGGACCGCTTTGGCAAGATGCACGATTCCCAGGCCTGGAAGGACATCCTCGCCAAGCAGGGCTGGGTCGACGCCTATCTGGCCGGCGACGATTTCGCGGCGTTCCTGGCCGAGGAAGAAGTGCGCACCGGCACCGTGCTGAAGGACGTCGGGCTGATCCAATAGGCCCCGGCATCGCGACCTGCATCCCGAAAGGATGGACAAGATGACGGAACGCCCGACAGAACGTCCGTGGTGGATTGCCGCAGGCACGGTCGCCTGGGGTGCCATCGTGCTGGCCAAGGCGGCCGAACTGCCGCAGTTCGACCAGCATGCCGGCGTCGGCCCGGGCTTTCTGCCCTCGGCCATCGGGCTGGGGCTGGTACTGCTGGGCCTGATCCTGGCCTGGCAGATCCACCGCGGCGTCTCGTTCGAGGAACAGGGGGCCGAGGATATCAACGAGAGCCATGTCGTCAGCTATGGCGCCCTCGGCCTGGCCGCGGCCGCCTGCGCGCTGCCGATGCTGACGATGAAGCAACTGGGCTTCGTGCTGACCTGCACCGGCTGTTTCGTGCTGGTCGCCGCGGCCTTCAAGTCGCGGCGATGGGCGCTGAATGCGGTGATCGGCTTTGCCTTCTCGCTGCTGTGCTGGTGGCTCTTCCGCCGGCTCGGCGTGCAATTGGGCGGCTTCCTTCCCATCGCGGGGGTTTGAGATGGATCCTGTCGCCGGCCTTCTTCACGGCTTTTCCGTTGCGCTGCAGCCGCAGAACCTGCTCTGGGCCTTCGTCGGCACCTTCATGGGCACGGCAATCGGCGTCCTGCCCGGGATCGGGCCGGCGCTGACCATCGCCCTCCTGCTGCCGGTCACGGTCTATATCGAACCGACCGCCGCCTTCATCATGTTCGCCGGCATCTTCTACGGCGCGATGTATGGCGGGTCGACGACCTCGATCCTGCTGAACACGCCGGGCGAATCCGGCTCGATGATGACCGCGCTCGAGGGCAACAAGATGGCCCGCAAGGGCCGCGGCGCGGCGGCGCTGTGCACCGCGGCCATCGGCTCCTTCGTCGCCGGCACCATCGGCACGCTCTGCCTGACCTTCCTGGCGCCGCCGATCGCGGAACTGGCCTTCGTCTTCAAGCCGCAGGATTATTTTGCGCTGATGCTGCTGGCCTTCCTGTCGGTTTCGGTGGTGATGGGCACCTCCAAGGTGCGCGGCTTCATCTCGCTGTTTCTTGGCCTGTCCCTGGGCGTCGTCGGCATCGACAAGCTGACCGGGCTGCAGCGGCTGACCTTCGGTGTCCCCGACCTGATGGACGGGGTGGAGATGACCGTGGTTCTCGTCTCGCTGTTCGCCGTGGGCGAGACGCTTTACGTGGCCAGCCGTTTCGGCCTGCACAAGCCGAACCTGAACCCGCTGGCAGGCGGCATCTGGATGACGCGCGACGACTGGAAACGGTCTTGGAAACCCTGGCTGCGCGGCACCTTCTTCGGCTTTCCCATCGGCGCGCTGCCCGCCGGCGGGGCCGAGATTCCGACCTTCCTGTCCTATACCGTCGAACGCAAGCTGACGAAACACCCCGAGGAATTCGGCCATGGCGCCATCGAGGGGGTCGCCGGCCCCGAGGCTGCGAACAATGCCGCCGCCGCGGGGGTGCTGGTGCCGCTGCTGACGCTGGGCCTGCCCACCTCGGCCACCGCGGCGATCCTGCTGGCCGCCTTCCAGAATTACGGGCTGCAGCCCGGACCGATGCTCTTCATCAACTCGGGCGATCTGGTCTGGGGTCTCATCGCCTCGCTCTATGTCGGCAATCTGATGCTTCTGGTCCTGAACCTGCCGCTGGCCGGCCTCTGGGTCCGGCTGCTGTTCATTCCCCGGCCCTATCTCTATGCCGGGATCCTGATCTTCTCGCTGGTCGGCATCTGGGGCGTCTCCAACTCCTGGGTCGATCTGGCGATGATGTTCGGCGTCGGCCTGCTGGGCTATGTGATGCGGGTCTATGACTTTCCCATCGCGCCCGTGCTGATCGGGCTGATCCTCGGCCCCATGGCCGAGGTGCAGCTGCGCCGGGCGCTGGCCATCGGTCAGGGCGACTGGAGCATCCTGGTCTCGACGCCGCTTTCGGCCGTGCTGATGGCCGTGGCCGCGCTGATCGTCATCATCCCCGCCGCCTTGCACTGGCACCGCACCCGCCGGATCGAACCGCTGGAGCCCTGACCACAGACCGCCCGATGCCCGCAACCTCCGACCGGCGCGGTCCGCGCCTTCTGCGTCAGGCCCTCACAGTCATCCTTGCCGCGGCGGGGGTGGCTGTCTTCGTTCTGCTGGGCCTGCCGCTGCCGTTCCTGTTCGGGCCGATGGCGGCCTCGCTGGTGGCTGCCCTGCTCGGCGTGCCGCTGACCGGGCTTGGCCAGATCTCGGTTGCCGCCCGCGCCGTCCTCGGCCTTGCCATCGGCGCTTCGGTCACGCCGGCGCTGATCGCCAAGCTGCCGACGATGCTGGCCTCGGTCGCGCTGGTGCCGGTCTATATCGGGTTGATCGCTTTGATCGGCATTCCCTTCTTCCGCCGCATCTGCCGGTTCGACCCGGTGACGGCCTTCTATGCCGCCATGCCCGGCGGCGCGGCCGACATGACGCTGTTCGGGCAGGAGGCCGGGGCCAATGTGCGGCAATTGTCGCTGGTCCATGTCACCCGGCTTCTGGTGATCATGATCGTGGCGCCGGCGGTGCTGGTCCATGTCTATGGCGTCACGCTGTCGCATCCGGTGGGCCAGCCCGCCAGCGACCTGCCGCTGTCCGAGATGGCGATCATGGTCGCCGCCGGCCTTCTGGGCTGGAAGGGCGGCGAACGCATCGGCATGTTCGGCGCGGCGATTCTGGGCCCGCTTGTCGTCTCGGCCGTGCTGTCGCTGGCCGGCGTGATCGAGCACCGCCCCCCGCGCGAGGCGCTTCTGGCGGCGCAGTTCCTGATCGGCACCGGAATCGGCGTCAGCTATGTCGGCGTCACGCTGAAGGAATTGCGCGAAACCGTCGCCGGCGGCGCAGCCTTCGTGGTGATCCTGGCGATCCTGGCCGGCGGCATGACCGAGCTTGTCACCCTGACCGGCCTTGCCCCTCCGGTGGAGGGCTTCCTGTCCTTCACGCCCGGCGGCCAGGCAGAGATGTCGATGCTGGCGCTGGTGACGGGGGCCGACATCGGCTTTGTCATCGTCCATCATCTGACGCGGATCTTCCTGGTCATCCTCGGCGCGCCGATCCTCTTCGCCTGGATGCGCCGGCAGGGCTGAAGGGGCGGCAGGGCTGAAGGGCCGGGTCCGGCGCCGCGGCTGCGGGCGGAGCGAGGCCGCGGGGGGCTGGCACAGCCGCAGATCGGCGTTATTCTGCGCAGATGAAGATGCGCACCCCTTCTGGCCGGGATCGGCCACCGCCTGACGATCCGGCCGAGGACGAGGCCGATCTGTGGTTTCTGCCCGGCCCCGACCCTGCCGAAGACGAGTCCCGCCCTGCCCTGCCCGGGATGCTGCCGACACCGGCCGCGCCGCGCCGCGGGCTGGTCGAACTGGCCGAATGGCGCGCGGCCGAGGGCATGCTGGTTCAGGATCTGGCGGCGCTGGCCCAGGACCATGGCCGGCTGGAGGAGCGCACGGCCGGCCTCGGCCCCGGCGTGGTGCAGCGGCTGGCGCAGGCCGAGGCCTCGGGCCTGTCCTGGTGGACCGGCGACCGCGTGCAGCCCGACCGGCTGGCGCAATGGCTGGCCTTCCGTATCGGCGCTGCCGGCGAGGATGGCGGCGCCCTGATCCGCGCCGCCTGGGCCGCCCGGCGGCTGGCTGTCCCGGCCCCCGCCGCCCCACGCGGGACGGCCGCGATTGCCGGCCATCTCGGCGCGGATGCCGGCGGCCTTGCCCTGCTGGCCGAAGAGGCCGCCGCCGCCCTGCCGGCGCCCGGCGAGCTTGGTCCCGTCGCGCTCGGCTGTGCGGCCTTCCACCTCTGGCGCGCGCTTGATGATCGGCCCGACCAGCTTCGCGGCATCGAGGCCGCCGTGCTTGGCAGCCGCCTTGCGGCCGGCCCCGGCCCGGGCCGCGCCCTGCCCTTCCTGCCGCTGTCGCTGACCGGCTTTGCCGCGCTGACCGTCTCGGGCAGCGTCGAGCGGCGGCTTGCCGGCTGGGTGTCGGGGGCGCATCAATCCGTCCTGTCCGCGCTGATGACGCTGGACCGGCTGCGCCAATGGCAGGCCCGCGCCACCGCCGAAACCGCCGATCTGTCCGGCCGCACCCCCGCGCTGCTGATCGCCTGCCTTGCCCGCCATCCGCTGGTGGCCGCGCCGCTGGCCGAAAGCGAGACCGGCGCCAGCCGCGCCGCCGTGCAGCGCAACCTCGACCGGCTGCATCATCGCGACCTCATCCGCGAAATCACCGGCCAGGGTCGCTTTCGCCTTTGGGCCGCCCGCCTGTAACGCCACCCCGCACCCGCCTGAAATGCCGCCCTGCCCGCCGGTGTGACCAACTGCCATCCCGCTTTGGCCGCGGCTTGACTCGCTTATCCTACTAATTTAATCACCTAATCAGCGCGCTGCCACCGGCATATCGCTCCGACCCGAGGTCCCGTCCATGATCCGCCGCCCCCGTTCCAAGGTTGTCTGCCATCTGTCATTGCCTGCGGCGGCCGTCGCGCTGGTCCTGGGCCTGCTGCTGGTCCTCGGCCCTGCCGGGGCACCGGCCCTGGCGCAGGACACCGCCTTCACCGCAGCGATGGACGATCCGGCCTATGCCGATCCGCCGACCTACCTGCTGGAGCTGAACGACGGCGAGCTTTTGCCGCCCGAGATCGTGGTTCCGGCCAGGACCCGGTTCCGCATGCTGGTGCGCAACATCGGCACCAAGCCGGCCGAGTTCGAGAGCAACCAGTTGCGCCAGGAAGAAGTCCTGTTCATGGGCGCCGAAGCGGAGGTGACGATCACCCCGCTGGACCCCGGGACCTATGATTATTTCGACGAGTTCGACATGCGCGTCATGGGCAGGATCGTCGCGCGGGAAGGCGGCAACTGATGCTGGGACAGGTCATCTTCGTCGTTGCCCGCGAAAGCATCGAGGCGCTTCTGATCATCGGCATCCTCTATGCCTGGCTGGGCCGCCGCCCGGATGCCGCCACCGGGCGGCGCTGGATTCTCGGCGGCGTGCTTGCCGGCCTGGGCCTTGCCACGCTGCTGGCGCTGACGCTGATGGGCGTGACCACCTTCCTTGGCGGTGCGGCCCGCACCTGGTTCGAAATCGGCATGCTGGCCGTCGCCGCCGCGCTGATCGTCCAGATGGTGATGTGGATGCGCAGCCACGGCCGGACATTGCGGCGCGACATGGAAAACGACCTGTCCGGACATGCCGATGCCGCCAACTGGTGGGGGGTGTTCCTGCTGACCGCCATCGCCGTCGGCCGCGAGGGCGCCGAGACGGTGATGTTCCTCTATGGCACCTTCCTGCAACTCGACAGTCTCGGCTCCTATCTCAACTTCGTCGTCTCGGGGCTGGTCGGTTTCGCGCTGGCCATGGTGCTGTTCGTGGCGCTGCAGATGGGCAGCCGCTTCATCTCGTGGAAATGGTTCTTCCGCGTGACCGAGGTGATGCTCCTGCTGCTTGCCGGGTCGCTGTTCCTGACCGCGACGGACAAGGTGCTGAACAAGGTGCTTTCGGCCTGGAACCTGCCGGGCTGGATCTATGCCACGGTCTGGGACAGTTCGGCATTCCTGTCCGACAGTTCGGGCCTGGGCAGCCTGATGGCCGCGCTGTTCGGCTACCGCTCGCAACCCATCGTGTGGAACCTCCTGATGTATGTCCTGTTCTGGGGCGTGGTCTGGGCGCTGTTCCGCTGGCAGAAACACAGCCAGATCCGCCGCGTACACTTGCCCGGGGTCTAGCCACCAAGGGCCCCTCGGGGCCGCCAAACGCCACCAAGTGGCATCACCCGACCGACCGGGAGTTTACCGATGACGATCCTTCCTTCCCCCCTGCTTGCCGCCGTCCTGGCCGGGCTGGCGCTGGCCGCACCCGCGGCCGCGCAGGCCGATGCCGCCTCGGATGCGCTGGCGACCTATGCCGCCATTGCCGACCGCGCCTATGACGACGCGCTGGCCGATGCCGCGGTGCTGCAGGACGCAATCCATGCCTTTGCCGCGGCGCCCGGCGATGCGACGCTGCAGGCCGCCAAGGATGCCTGGCGTGCCGCCCGCGAAAGCTATGGCCCGACCGAGATCTTCCGGCTGTCCGGCGGCCCGATCGACGCCGAGGGCGGCTGGGTGGCCGAAGCCTATGGCGGCCCCGAGGGCCAGATCAACGCCTGGCCGCTGGACGAGGCGATGATCGACTACACCACCGATGCCGACGGCAACCGCACCGCCGGCAACATCATCGACGGGACCGGCAGCTTCACCCCGGCGGGCGAGGAGGCGGCCGCCGTCGACATCACCACGCTTACACCCGACACGCTGGCCGCGCTGAACGAGAACGGCGGCGAGGCCAATGTGGCATCGGGCTACCATGCCATCGAGTTCCTGCTCTGGGGTCAGGACCAGGACTATGCCAATATGATCGAGGACAAGATCACCAATGGCGCCATGGTCGCCGGCCAGCGGCCGCTGACGGATTTCACCAGCGATCCGGGCGCCGCGCGCCGGCTGGCCTATCTGACCGCCGCCGCCGACAAGCTGGTCGCCGATCTGACCCCGGTCGCCGCCGCCTGGGATGCCACCGTTGATGGCAATGCCGGCCTCTACCGTGCGGCCCTGCTGGGCCAGGCCGGCGACAAGGACATCGCGCCCGCCGATGCGGTGAAGACCATCCTTGCCGGCGTCGGCGTGTTCGCGAAATCCGAACTTGCCAACGAGCGCATCGCGGTCGCCGTGCTGACCCCCTCGGAAGAGGACGAGCATTCCTGCTTCTCGGACAACACCCATCGCGACATTGCGATGAACTACCAGGGCATCCGCAACGTGCTGGTCGGCGAATACCGCGGCGAGAAGCTGGGCACCGGCCTGGCCGATGTCCTGCCCGCAACCGAGCGGGGCGAACTTGATGCGCTGCTGGCCAAGATCGACGGCGGCGTCGCCCAGGTGGACGAACTGGCCCGCACCAGCATGTATTTCGACTATCAGATCCGTCCCGAAAACGCCGACAGCGTGCAGACCATCGTCACGCTGAAGAACGATCTGCGCCGGCTGGGCGACCAGATGACCGTGATCGCCCCCGGCTACGGCCTGTCGCTGACCACCGACGACGTGACCGATCCCGAGGAAACCCAGGTGGAGTGATCCGCCTGACAGACAGAGGCAGGGCAGGCCGCATGGGCCTGTCCTGACAAGCGATGATGCAGGCCAACCAGAGCGATGCGGGCAGGATCGGCGCAGGCGTGCTCGCCACCGCCGGACTTGCCGCAATCCTCGGGCTGGGCGGTGCGCTGGCCACCACGGCGGCGGATCTCTTCACCGATGCCGCCGGACCCCGGCCCTTCGCGCAGAGCCTGCGGCTGGAAGGACCGGCGCTTGACCGCTTCATCCTCGGCCGGTCGTTCTTTTCGGTTCCCTGGGTGCAGGCGCCCTCGGCCACCACCGCGCGCGACGGGCTCGGCCCGCATTTCAACGCCAATACCTGCGCCAGTTGCCATCGCGCGATGGGCAGCGCCGCCACGCTCGACCCCGAGGGCCGGCCATTGCGGCCGCTGGTGTTCAAGCTGGCGCAGCCCGGCCGCCATGATGACCGCGGCCCGGTGCCAGAGGCGCCCTTCGCCGACCGCGTGCCCGATCCGGTCTATGGTGCGCAGATCGCCGTCAACGGTACCTCCGATGTTGCCCCCGAAGCCGTGCCGCGCCTTGTCGTCGAACCCCTGCCCTACCGCTATCCCGACGGCACCGCCGTCATGCTGGAACGGCTGCACCCCGAGCTTTCTGCCCTGGCCTATGGCCCGCTTGCGCCCGATACGGTGATTTTCCTGCGCCAGCCGCCGGCGCTGGCCGGGCTGGGCCTGGTTGCCGCCGTGCCGGAGGCCGAGATCCTGGCCCTTGAGGACGCCCGGGATCGCGATGGCGACGGGATCAGCGGCCGGGCGAACCGGGTGCAGGGGCCGGAGGGCCCGGCGCTCGGCCGGTTCGGCTGGAAGGCCGCAACCGGCGATCTGATCGCCCAGACCGCCCATGCCGCAGCCTTCGACATGGGGCTGACCAACCCGGTCTATCCGCAGGAACTCTGCCCCCCCGCCCAGACCGATTGCCAGGCAGCGCCGCGCGGCCGCGATACCCAGCAAGGCGCGCTCGATCTGCCGGCCCCCCGGCTCGAGGCGATCGCCGCCTATCTGGCCGGCTTTCGCGCCCCCCTGCCCCGCATGGCAGATGGTCGCGGTGCCGCGCTGTTCGCCGAAACCGGCTGCACCGCCTGCCACCGCCCGGCGCTGACCACGGCCGATGGCGTGACGCTCCACCCGCTCAGCGACTATCTGCTGCACGACATGGGCGAGGGCCTGGCCGATGGCATCCGCGAGGCGGCGGCAGGCCCGGCGGAATTCCGCACCGCGCCGCTCTGGGGCCTTGGCGCCCGGCTGCGCGCCGGCCACCGCTTCCTGCACGACGCCCGCGCCGCCACGCCCGAGGCCGCGATCCTGTGGCACGGTGGCGAGGCCACGGCCGCCCGCACCCGCTTTGTCACGCTCGACGCCACCGATCGCGCCGCGCTCCTCGCCTATCTGGAGAGCCTATGACCCGTCCCCTTCTCGCCCGCATCCTGGCCGCCCTGCTGGCAGCGCTGCCGCTGCCCGCCACGGCCGAAACCGACCCGGCCTTCGCCGCGATCTACGACGGCGTGCTGCAGGCCGATGCCGAGGGCGCCGTCGCAGCCTGTACCGGCGTGCAGGCCGCCATCGCCGGCGGCGATGCCCCGGCCCGCCTGGCCGCCTTCACCGGCCTTGCCACCGCCTGGGGCCGGGTGCAGACCGCCTATGTGCTGGGCGGCTACGACATGGACGCGACCGACTACCCGCTGCTGATCGACTATTTCCACAGCGGCAAGGAAGACATCCCGAAATCGATCGAGCGCATCATCGCCGGCACCGGCACGCCGGATACCGCGCTCTACAAGAATTCCTACCGTACGATGACCGCGCTCGATGCCGCGATGTTCGCCGGCGACTGGACGCCGCGCCGCGCCGAAATCTCGACGGCCATCGCCCAGACGGTCTGCACCCGCCTGGCGCTGCTGCGCGACGGCTATGCAACCCATCGCGAGGATTTCCTGGCCGATCCCGACAAGGCACTGGGGCTGACCGTCAATGCCCTGATCGAGAACCTGTACAAGACCCGGGAATGGCGCATCGCCATGGTTGCGGGGCTGACGCGCGAAACGGTGGGCCAGTATCTGCCGCAGAACCAGCAATACCCCTTCAGCCAGGCGTCCTGGGCGGTGGTGGGCGCCATCCTCGACACCTATGCCCGGCTGCTGGACGACGACAGCCAGCCCAACCTGGCCACGCTGGCGCACAACCGCCAGGCAGAAGACGGGCTGGCCGAGATTCAGGCCGCGCTGGCCGAAACCCGCGCCGCCTATGCCGCCACCCCGCCCGAGGCGGCCTTTGCCCTGAAGGAAACCGTGCCGATCTTTGCCGGGCTGCAGGACATGCAGAAGGCATTCTACGACCATCTCGTCCTTGCCCTCGGCATCTCGGCGGTGCTGATCGACGCAGACGGAGACTGAACCATGGACGCCGCCCTTTCGGGGCTGGCCGGCCTGCCGACCCCGTTTCACGACCTGTTCGACGGCAGCGAGCGGATCTTCTGGCTCTATCTGCTGTCCAGTGCGCTGATCGCGCTGGCGCTGATGCTGGCCTCGGGCAGGACCTGGCGCATCGCCGCGCTGCGCGCCTGGGCCACGGCACCCGATGCCCGGCTGGATCTCGGCTATTTCTTCGTGAACTGGGCGGTGAAGACGCTGCTGATCGCCCCGCTTCTGCTCTCGGCGCAGGGCGTTGCGCTCTGGACGATCCGCGGCCTTTCCGCCGCCATCGACCCGCCCTTCCTGGCCTGGCGCTATCGCGACATCGTTCTGGCCTATACGCTTGCGCTGTTTCTGGCCGGCGATCTCAGCCGCTACTGGCTGCACCGGCTGATGCACCGCAACCGCTGGCTCTGGCTGTTCCACCGCGTCCACCACAGCGCCGAGGTGCTGACGCCGCTGCTGTTCTACCGCCTCCATCCGGTCGAGACCGCGCTGTTCGCGCTGCGCCATGCGGTGGTGGCCGGGCTTGTGACCGGGGGCTTCCTGTTCGCCTTCGGCGGCCGGCTCGATCTCTACACCATCTTCGGCGACAATCTCTTCATTGTCGTCCTGTTCTCGCTCTCGGCCAATCTGCGGCACAGCCCGGTCCGCCTGACCTATGGCCGCTGGCTGGAACATGTCCTGGTCTCGCCCGCCCAGCACCAGATCCACCACGACAGGCGCCACCTGCAAAGCAATTTCGGCAGCGCGCTGGCGATCTGGGACTGGATGTTCGGCACGCTCAGACTGCCGCAGGATCTGGCCGGCCAGGCCCCCGCCTATGGCCTGGGCTCGCGCGGGCCGCGCGCCTGGGACAGCATCGCCGCGCTGTTGTTGAACCCCGTCCTCGATCTTCGGGACCGGGTCCGGAGGAAACGACCATGACCCCTGCCCGCCTGGCCCTGCCGCTGGCGCTGCTTGCCGCCGCCGCATTCCCCGCTGCGGCCTGCGCCGGAGAGATCCCGGCCGAGGCGGATCTCGGCGCAATGCTGTTCTTCGATCCGAATTTCTCGGCCGGGCGCAGCATGTCCTGCGCCACCTGCCATGCGCCGGACACGGCCTTCACCGATGCGCGCGAGACATCGGCCGCCGGCATGGCCTCGCTCGGCGACGACGGCCGGTCCTTCGGTGGCCGCAATGCGCCCACTGCCGCCTATGCCGCGGCCGTGCCGGCGTTCCATTACGATCCGGCGCTGAAGGAATATGTCGGCGGCCTCTTTCTGGATGGTCGCGCCGCGACCCTGGCCGACCAGGCCGTGGGCCCGCCCCTCAACCCGGGCGAGATGGCGATGCCCTCGGCCGCGGCGGTCATCGCGCGGCTGCGCGAAAACCCCGATTACGAACAGGCGTTCCGGGTGCTTTACGGCCCGGCGATCTTCGACAATGCCGATGCCGCCTTTGCCGCCTTCGGCCGTGCCATCGCCGCCTATGAGGCGACCGATGCCCTTGCCAGCTACGACAGCCGGTATGATCGGTACCTGCGCGGCGAATACGATCTGACGCCGTTGGAGGATTTGGGCCGTACCCTGTTCTTTTCCAACAATAATGTGAACTGCGCCACCTGTCACAGCCTGCGCCCGGAGGATGCCGCGCAAGAGCCGTTCTCGAACCACCAGTACCGCAATATCGGCGTGCCGTCGAACCCGGCGCTGCTGGCGCTGGCCGGGTTGCCGGCCGATCATGTCGACCGTGGCCTGGCCGAGAACCCCGGCGTGACCGATCCCGGCGCCGAGGGCCGGTTCCGCACGCCGACGCTGCGCAACGTTGCCGTCACCGGCCCCTATATGCACAACGGCGTCTTCCGCGACCTGCGCACGGTGATCGCCTTCTACGACCATTTCAACAACCCCGACCGGGCGCTGAACCCGGAAACCGGCGCGCCCTGGTCGCCGCCCGAGGTGGCCGCGACCGTCGCACGAGAGGATCTGAAGGGCCAGCCGCTGACCGAGCGCAAGATCGATGCGCTGGTGGCCTTTCTCGAAGCCCTGACCGATGCCCGCTACGAACCGCTTCTGGCGTCAGGCACGCCCTGACCGGCCCGGAAACGCCTCCCCCACCGCCGCCGTCGCCGGTCAGGGCAGCGGCGAGACCCCGATCACCTCGGGATGCAGCCAGAGCAGCGCCAGCCAGATCGCGGCCGCCACCACCAGCCGCGCGGGTGAGGGCCGCCATCCCGCCAGCCTGCCTGCCAGCGGCAGGTTCGAGGTATGGGCCGCCAGCCGCGCCCAGTCGGCGCCAAGGTCGCGCTGCCGGCGACGGTCCAGCACCACCATCCCCAGGGCCGAGAACAGCGCAAAGCCGCCAAACAGCAGCACATGCGCCAGATCGCCGTTGACCAGCATATGCGCCGATGACCACAGCAACAGCGCCCAGAGCACCGGATGCCGCACCAGCCCGGCCAGCCCCGGGCGCGCCGGATCGAACCCCGCCGCGGGGCCGCCGAAGCTCAGCGGATTGGGCGTGCCGATCGCCAGCACCACCAGCGCCACCGCGACGGGCATCGCCAGGTTCACCGCCCACCGCATCCAGGGCGCCTGATCCCAGAGCCCGATCCAGGGCGCCTGCCCGGCCGCCACGATCACCCAGGCCAGCGTCGCCAGCTGGACCAGCCCGGTGACTGCAGCATAGCCGCGGCTACCGAGACGGGCCTGCCCCGCCGCCTTCACGCCCGGCCGCACCGGCAGCGCATGCACCGCGTAAAAGACGCCAAGTGCCAGAAAGAAACCGCCCCACCCGTCCATCTCAGCCAATCCTCATCCGCATTCCCGGCGCCAGCCGCTGCAAGGCCGCCTCGATCCGCGCGGCAAGATGGGTCTTGATGTAGCTGGCATGAAAACCGCTCGGTGCCTGCAACACCAGGTCGGGGGCCTCTTCGGTGGCGCTCAGCCCCGCGAACCAGACGCGGAAGATCGCGGGATCGTCGCGCTGCAGCAGCCGCGCGACCTCGGCCCAGAGACCGGCGCCGGCAGGGGCCATCGCCTGGGGAAAGGGAATGACCCGGGCGCCGGCGGTCTCGGCGCTGCCATCCGCCGGGGGGACCGGGGGGGGGTCGCTCTCGCCCAGACGGGCAACCAGATCGGGGCCGACCCGCTCCCAGACCGCGCGGGTGTCGTCGAGGATGCGGTCGATGCCAAGACCGTAGAGCGTGACCCGACCGCGCGCCGCCGCGCGGCGCTCGACCAGCCAGCCGCGTTGCCGCAAGGCCGCCATCTCGCGCTTCACCGTGCGCGGATCGACGGACCACAGCCGGGCAATCTCTTCCTGGCCGACGGAAAGCTGGTCATACTGCCAGTTGTAGCGCGCAGTGATCAGACAGATCAGCCGCAGCGTCTGGCGTTGCAGCCCGCGGTCCTGCGCCAGGGCATGCGCACCGAGAATGGTGAGAAGGTCGTATTTCCGCGTGGCGCTGCCGCGACCGACGGACTTCTTCAGCAACATCGCTCTGCCCTCCGGGCGGTTGATCCGCCTCGTGCTCTGCCTCATGCGCCAGCGTTTCTGGCGCAGGTCCGTTGATTTGCGTCCGCCTCCGGTTATTCGGCCTGCCAGCCAACGCTTTTCGTCGATCCTTCGCCATTAGCGTTGTGTCGGGCGATTCTGTCAAGAGCAGGTTCGGGCCCGGGCAGGGAAGCAATTCGCAAAGCCTATCGAATCCGGTTCAATTGGTATAGCAGGACATCCAGGCTGTCCCCCCATTGCAAAACAATGTCCCCTCAAACGCTGGTGTTTTGCCGATCCTGTCCCCCCATCCGCGGTAGCTCCGCCGCGGGCGGCGGCAAAGACGCCGGTGCCGTCGTCGCAGGGGCCGAATCGGTCAGGGCCTTGTCGGTGCAGCAAAATCCCGTCCGGCGGAGTTTTCCGGTCTTAGGATAACTTCGCCTTTGCGCCGAACGCAAATCCGGCGTAAATCGGGAAAGAGCAGCAATCAACGTTCAAGAAACGGAGCAGGCATGTTTGATCACCAGGATCTCGCCGCACTTCAGGCGCAGTCGCTGAAGATGCAGGGCTATATCCGGCGCCAGACCTTTTCACCCGAGCATGAAAAGACCCTGCGCCGGTTTTCCTCCTGGGAGGTGGCGGAACTGATCTTCCGCATCAACCAGTCGACGTTCCGCGGCCGGCTTGCCGCCGAGCCCGACCTTCCCGGCGGGGAAGTCGAGGAGGATGGCCGGCAGCGCTGGTTCAGCCTGACCGAGATCAACGAGCTGCGCCGCAAGCTGAAGGTGAACCGGGCCTCGCTGCTGCCGCCGCGACCCGCCGGCAAGCGCGCGGTCCGGGTGGCGATCTCGAATTTCAAGGGTGGCGCCGGCAAGTCGACCGTGGCTTTGCACATGGCGCATGCGGCGGCGCTGGACGGCTACCGGGTCCTTGTCGTCGACTTCGACCCGCAGGCGACCCTGACCCATTCGATGGGCCTGCATGATGTCAGCGAGGAACACACGGTCTGGGGCATCATCGCCCGCGACCTGGTGCGCGAGACCGACCGGATGAATGCGGCCCCCCGCGCCGCCGAATCCGGAACCGCCCTGCCCCAGCGCCGGCTGCCGGCTTCGGTGCGTGACCTGGGCCTGGGCGACCTGCGGGTGGCCGATTTCGTCAAGCCCACGGCCTGGCCGACCATCGACATCGTGCCGTCCTGCGCCAATGCGGCCTTCGTCGAATTTGCCAGCGCGCAGTACCGCCACCTCAATCCCGACTGGTCGTTCTTTGCCGCGGTGTCGCGCTGGCTCGACGGGCTGGCGGCCGAGACCTATGACCTGATCCTGTTCGACTGCCCGCCGGCAATCGGCTACCAGTCGATGAACGCGGTCTTTGCGGCCGATGTGCTCTATATCCCCTCGGGTCCCGGCTATTGGGAATATGATTCGACCACCTCCTTCATCGGCCAGTTGTCCGAGGCGCTTGCGGATCTGTCGGCCGGGTTTGACGGAACCTTCCCCGCGGGGAAGATGCGGTTGCCGAAGGCCTTCCTCGATATCCGCTTCCTGATGACCCGCTTCGAACCCGGCAATGAATTGCACCGCGCCATGCTGGAAGCCTTTCGCAAGGTATTCGGCGATACTGTCTGCAACGAACCGATCGAGATGACGCGAGCGGTCGAGCAATCGGGCCGGTTCCTGTCGTCGGTCTATGAGATCGACTATCGAACCATGACCCGGGAAACCTGGCGGCGGGCCCGCGCCTCGTTCGACCGGGCCTATGAGGAGTTTCGGGCCTGCGTGCTGAAGGCCTGGGCACAGGTGGAGGACGAGGCATGAAGAAGCGCCGGACCTTTGACATCGACCTGCCGGAGGAACCGGGCAGCGAGGCAACCGCTGCCGCGGCGGCCAAGGTCGAGACCCGCCGCTCGCCCATGGCGGCGGCGATCACCGAGAATGCGGAATCGCTGCGCGAGCGCCGGGTGGTGGAAGAGGCGATCCGCGCCGAGAACGATGCGCTGGCCGCCGAATACGTCCGGATGAAGCAGCTTGGCCTGATCGTCGATCTGATCCCGCTTGACCAGGTGGAGACCTTCAAGCTGATCCGCGACCGGGCGAAGGGCGACGATCAGGAACTGGAGGATCTGAAGACCTCGCTGCGGGACGTCGGCCTGTCGAACCCGATCCAGGTCGAGCCGCGGGCCGACGGCCGCTATGAACTGGTGCAGGGCTACCGCCGGCTGGCGGCCTATCGCGAACTGCTGGCCGAGACCGGCGATGCCGCGCGCTGGGGGGTGATCCCGGCCGGGATTCTTCCCCGCGGGGAAGGGTTGGAGGGGCTCTACCGCCGGATGGTGGATGAAAACCTGGTCCGCAAGGACATCTCTTTTGCCGAGATGGCGCAGACGGCGATGGCCTACGCCGACGATCCCGGCACCCGCGAGGTTGATCCGGACCGTGCCGTGGCGGAATTGTTCCGCTCGGCCCCCTATCAGAAGCGCAGCTATATCCGGCAGTTCATCCGGCTGATGAGCCGGCTGGGCGATGACCTGCGCTATGCCCCGCATATTCCGCGCGCGCTGGGGCTGAAGCTGGCGGCGGCGCTGGATGACCGGCCGGAGCTTGTCCTCCGCATCCGTGCCGAGCTGAAGGGCTGGGAGACGCGCTCGGCGGCCGACGAGCTTGACGTGCTGAGGCGGCTGGCGGATCTGCCCGAGGGCGAGGACGACAACGCCCGCAAGCCGCGCGAAACCCAGGCGGAAACCCCGTCGCGCGCGAAGACCACGCTGCAGTTGCCGACGCGGCTTGGCCTGGCGAAATGCACTGCCACCAACGGCCGGCTGGAGATCCGCCTGGCGCAGGATTTTGCGGCGCTCGACCGTCGGCAGGTGGAGGCGGCGCTCCTGCGGCTGCTGGACGATCTGACGTCAAGGGCGGGCTGACGCGAGGCTGTTGGCGGGTCTGGCCGGCCGGCAGGTCGGAAGGGCAGGGCGGTCAGTCGCCCAGCAGATCGGTCGCCGGGTTCTCGGTGATTTCCACATCGGCATAGTATTTCTGCGCCTGGACGGCCGAGCGGTGCAGCGACAGTTGCATCGCCGCCGCCAGCGGCGCGCCGTCCAGCGCGGCCTGGGTCAGAAAGCCCGAGCGCAGCCCGTGCGGGCTGGCAAAATCCTCGGGCAGGCCAGCCAGCCGCAGGCGGTGGCGCAGGATGGTGCGCAGCGCATCGGGGGCCAGGCGGCGGGGCAGGGCGCGGTCGGACTTCGAGACCGGGCGGAACAGCGGCCCCCGGGTCAGCTGCGTCACCTCCAGCCAATGGACGACGGCCCGGGCCGCGGGGCCTTTCAGCGGCAACCGGGGCGCCTGGCCCTTGCGGGTGGTCTTGGTTTCGACCAGCCGGATCCAGACCAGCCCGGAGGCGGCGAAATCGTCCAGGCCGATATCCTCGACATTCAGCGCCGAAACCTCGCTGCGCCGCCGCCCGCCGCTGGCGAAGGCAAGGCTCAGCATCGCCCGGTCGCGCAGGCCGCGGATGCTGGCATCGCAGCTGGCCAGAAGCCGGCGCAGGATGTCGCGCGTCACCGGCCGGGCGGATTTCGGACGATGCGGCCCGGCTGCGGCGCGGCGCGCCTTCTGGCGGGTCTGGGCGACCAGCGGCGCGGTGAAGGGGCTGGGCAGGTTGCGCATGCGGTGGAAGGCGCGCCATGAGGCGATGCGGCGGTCCAGCGTGGCCGGCGCCGGACAGGCAAGCCCAAGGCGCAGCCCCAGTGCGATCAGCTCCATCGCGGTGTCCCTTGCGGCGCCGGGGCGTTCGGTCAGGTCGACGGCATGGTCCAGGACGAAGCGCAGCGCGACGCGCTCTTCCTCGGGCCAGGCCAGCGGCTGGCCGAAGGCGGCCATCTTCCAGGCCGCGATATAGGTCAGGTCGCGTTCCCAGGCGCGCAGCGTGTTGGGCGGGGTGCCCTTGCGGAACAACTCGCTCAACGCCTCTTCATCGGCGGGCGAGATCTGGGCATAGGCTGGCAGTGCGGAGGGGAGGGGCGTGCGCATGGCCCGAGAGTGGCCGATTATGCCCGCCGCATCAAGCCCCGCGATAAGGCGGTCTTATCGTGTGTAAACTGCTCCTGGTCAATCTGCTTTGGTAGCGCGCCAAATGGCATGATAATGCGCATGTGAGAAAGAGACGGCCACGCTCTGTTGACGAAGATCTTGATCCGCTGCGGCCTTGTGATGGCGAGGCGGCGGTGGATCCCCGGTTTCTGCAGGAGGAGCCGAGAATTTCGGCCCGCCATTGCCAAATGTACGGCGGGACGGCTGGTTGGCCGGGGTGCTGCAGGGGGTGCGGCTCATCTCGCCTGGCCCGAAAAGGGTGCCCATCGTTCAACCTCCTTGCGGATCTGATTGTGCCGCAACAGCAAGATCGGCAGGTCCCGACCCCAGCGAAAATGGATCTGCGCGGGTTTCCGTCCGAAAGCCCGGTTTGCGGCGGAGACGACGGAGAGCACCTGGACTTACGTCGAAACCACCGTCACGCCGCGCTCCAGAAGGATGCTTTCGACGCGCAGTTGATAGCCGGCGATCTCGCTCTTGATCCAGGTCTTGAACCGCTCCTCGTTTTTCGTGAGCGCGCGCTGCGCCGGAAAACAGATCGCGTAGCGCAGCGTACTGCGCAGGCCAAGGGCGAACGGTGCGACGAGGCGGCCATTCTGCAGGGCATCCAGCGCCATGAAACTGTCGCCGATGGTAATGCCCGAGCCGGACAGAGCCGCCGACAGGCACATCGAGGTGTCGTTGAACTGGGAGACCTGAACCCTGTCGCCCGGATCGGGGACACCGCTATGGGCAAACCAGTCCCGCCGGGGATCGTAGTTGCGGTCGATCAGGAAGCGTGCGGTCGGGAGCAGCTGGCCGTCGGCCAGATGCGCCGCCGCATAATCCGGCGTGCAGAGCGGCAGGTCGATCCAGTCACACAGGGTCTCTTCGGTCAGCTCCTGTGACGCGAAACTGCCGACCTGGCCATAGAAGATGCGAAAGCTGAAATTCCGGTCCATCCACAGGTGGCCATGGCGCTCGGCGACGATCTCCATGGCGATGCCGGAATTTTCCACCAGAAAGCCACCGATATTCTGGGCAAGCCAGGAGGAGGCAAAGTCCCGATCGACAAGGATCCGCAGGGTATTTGCGCCGTCACGGGCCTCGCTGACATGCTGATAGGTGGCGCTGATCAGATCGAACCCCTGCGCAAGACCCGCGGCAAGGTGACGGCCGGTCTCGGTCAGGGTGACGTGCGGGCGGCCGCGAATGACAAGCGGGCCGCCGACGAGTTCCTCGAGATGCCGGATCTGCTTGCTGATCGCCGGTCGGGTCACATTCAGTACCGCCGCGGCCTGAGCGAAACTGCCCTTGCGTGCGACGAGATCAAAGGCGCGAAGGGCGGTCAGCGGCAGCATTGACATCCAGGGGCGTAACCTGAGGTTTCCCACAGCTACAATTGATCGTTTTGCAGGACAAGAAGTCCTTTCTAGGATGACCCCGACCCCCAGGGCAAACCTCACGACAAGGCTCGGATGATAAGCAGATGAAAAACCCCATAAAATTTTCCGACACTGGCCCGGCGGGCTGGATGACGCGGGCGAATGAGGAGCTTGAGACCGCCGAGCTTCTGGACGGGCAGGCCCTCGGTCTCGACCATGTTTATTTTTACCGGGAAACCCCAGGCATCCGCGCCGGCCTGTGGCGGGCCGAGCCCTATACGGATTTTTACGAAAGCTACCCCTGCGATGAATTCATGGTCGTGCTCGAAGGGTCGGTGACGCTGGAGGGCGACGGTTTCGCCGAGACCTACCGCAAGGGGGACGCATTCCTTGTGCCCAAGGGGTTTCGCGGCACCTGGAGGCAGACCGAGCCGATGCTGAAATACTATGTGATGATCGACTGATCGGCGGCCCTTCCATGCAGAGAGATCAGCAAGCCACCGATGCCGAAGATGCCGGCAGCTATGATTATGTGATCATCGGGGCCGGTTCGGCCGGCTGCGTCATGGCGGCCCGGCTGGGCGAAGACCCGAAGGTCCGGATCCTGGTCCTCGAAGCCGGGGGCAGCGACCGGTCGATCTTCGTCAGGATGCCGACCGCGCTGTCGATTCCGATGAACACCAAGCGGTTCAACTGGGGCATGGCGACAGAGCCGGAACCCGGGCTGGACGGCAGGGTGATGAACCTTCCGCGCGGCAAGGGGCTGGGCGGCTCCTCCTCGATCAACGGCATGTGCTGGGTTCGCGGCAACCCGATGGACTTCGAATTGTGGGAGGCTCTCGGCGCCGATGGCTGGCGGTGGTCCAATGTGCTGCCCTATTTCCAGCGTCTGGAAAACGTGCGCGAAGGCGGCGCCCTGCGCGGCAGCGGCGGGCCGATCTCTGTCCGGCGCGGCGCGGCGACCAATCCCCTGTATCAGGCCTTCGTCGATGCCGGGCGGCAGGCGGGCTATGCCGTCAGCGATAACATGAACAGCCGCCAGCACGAGGGTTTTGGCCCGATGGAGATGAATGTTGGCGGCGGCGAGCGGTCGAGTGCGGCGGTCGGCTATCTGCGCCCGGCGGTACGGCGCGGCAATGTGCGGGTGATCCAGCATGCGCTGGTGGACCGGCTGGTCGTCAAGGACCGCCGGGTCACCGGGGTTCTCTTCACGCAGAACGGCCGGCCGATGAGGGCGCGCGCGGGCCGCGACGTCATCCTGAGCGCGGGCTCGATCATGTCCCCGGCCATCCTGAAACGGTCGGGGATCGGCCCCGCAAGGGAATTGCGCGACCACGGCATCAGGGTAGAGGCCGACCATGCGCAGGTGGGTGGCAACCTGATGGATCATCTGGAGATCTATCTCCAGATGGAGTGCCGGCAGCCGATCACCCTCTATTCCCGGATGAACCCCGTCGCGAAGGCGCTGCTTGGGGCGCAGTGGATGCTGACGCGCAGGGGGCTCGGGGCGACCAATCACTTTGAAAGCGGGGCGCATATCCGCAGCCGGGCCGGGATCGTCTATCCCGACATCCAGTTTCACTTCCTGCCTTTGGCGATGTCCTATGACGGCAAGACCCTGGCGCAAGGCCACGGGTTCCAGGTCCATGTCGGCACCAAGCGGTCGAAAAGCCGGGGATGGGTGAAACTGCGCAGTGCCCTGCCGCAAGACCTGCCGCGCGTCCGGTTCAACTACATGACCCATGCCGACGACTGGCAGGAGATGCGGGCCTGCATCCGACTTTCGCGAGAGATATTCGCCCAGCCCGCCTTTGCGGCCTATCGCGGCAGGGAGCTGGCGCCGGGGGCGGACTGTCAGGACGATGCCAGCATAGACAGCTTCCTGAAACGCAAGCTTGAAAGCGCCTATCATCCCTGCGGCACCTGCCGGATGGGCCTCGACGCAGAGGCCGTGGTCGATCCGCGCACGATGAAGCTGATCGGGATCGAGGGGCTGCGGGTGATCGACAGCTCGGTCCTGCCGCAGGCCACGGCCGGCGACCTGAATGCACCGACGCTGGTGATGGCCGAACGCGCCGCCGACCTGGTGCGCGGCAGGCACCTGCCGGTTGCCGAGGCGGCGCCGCTGCTGGCCGATCCGGACTGGGCGACCCGCCAGCGGTCGACCGGCATCACCCGGGACTATGCGGAGGACCGCGAGACCCTGCGCGCTGCCCTGCTGGCCAACGCACGGACAGAATAAGCCGACGAGACCCCAACAGGAGAGAAAGAGATGCAAGGCAACATGAAGCCGCTGATTGCCGCCCTGGTCCTCAGCACATCGACGCTGGCGGCGCCTGCGGCCTGGGCCCAGGCGGAGTCCGATCAGCCGATCAAGATCGCTGTCAACGAATGGACCGGCCAGCATCTGTCGGCCAATATCGCGGCCGAGTTGCTGAAGAAGATGGGCTATACCGTCGAGCTGGTGACGGCGGGCGGCCTGCCGCAATTCACCGCGCTGGCGCAGAACGAGATCAATTTCAATCCCGAGGTCTGGGACAATTCCGTGACCGAGATCTACACCGACGGGCTCGCCAACGGGACGCTCGTCAACATGGGCGAGCTTGGACTCGAGCCGCGGGACGGCTGGATCTACCCCAGCTACATGGAGGCGAAATGCCCCGGCCTGCCCAGCTATCAGGCGCTTTTCGACTGCCCGGAAGCCTTTGCCACCGCCGAGACCTTTCCCAACGGCCGCCTGATCACCTATCCGGCCGACTGGGGCACCCGGTCAAAGGATGTGGTGGCTGCCATAGGCCTGCCGTTCGACCCGATCCCCGGCGGGTCCGAAGGAACAATGGTGGCCGAACTGAAAAGCGCGATTGCCTCCGAAGAGCCGATCCTCATGATGATGTGGCAACCTCATTGGATCTTTGCCGAATTCGATGTGAAATATGTCGAATGGAATCCCGTCGAGGGCGAGTGCATCGAGGAAAGTCAGCAGCGCGACACCGCCTGCGGCTTTTCCCAGGCCAAGGTTAACAAGATCGCCTCGAGCAACCTCGCCTCGACCTGGCCGGGCGCGGCGAGATTTGCCGGGAAATTCACGCTGACCAACGACGAACAGAACGTCATGATCAACGAGGTCGATCAGAAGGGCCGGCCGCTGGATGAGGTCGTCGCCGAATGGGTCGCCGCGAACGAAGCCAAGTGGACCCCCTGGATCCAGTGACCCGTCTCCTTGCGTCCGGTCCCGGTGCCGGATGCAAGGGAACGCCCGGCAGGAGACCCGGCATGAAAGATCAGACGCCTGACCCGGCGGCGCGTGCGGTCAAACTGTCCTGCCGCAACCTGTGGAAGGTCTATGGCACGCGGCCGGAGTATTACTTCGACACCGCGGGTTATGCGATCGAGGTCGATCCCTTGGCCGCGCGGATGCGCCGCGAAGCGCATGTGCCTGCGGCCATCGACGTCAGCTTCGATGTCCATGTCGGCGAGATCTTCGTCATCATGGGGCTGTCGGGCTCGGGCAAATCCACGGTGATCCGCTGCCTGTCGCGATTGGTCGATGCCTCGCACGGTCAGGTCTTGCTCGACGGGCAGGACCTTCTGGCCATGCCGCCCAAGGCGCTGATCGAGGTGCGCCGCCACAAGATGGGAATGGTCTTCCAGAACTTTGGGCTGATGCCGCACCTGACGGTGCTCGAAAACGTCGCCTTCCCGCTCAGGCTGCAGGGGGTCGGGCTGGTCGAGCAGCGCGAAAAGGCCGGGCGGGTGATCGAACTTGTTGGCCTTCGCGGGCGCGAAGGTGCGTTTCCGGGGCAGCTCTCGGGTGGGCAGCAGCAGCGCGTGGGCATCGCCCGGTCGCTGGTCGTGGAACCCGACGTCTGGTTTCTCGACGAGCCGTTCTCGGCGCTTGATCCCCTGATCCGACGCCAGATGCAGGACGAGTTCCTGCGGATCCAGAAGATGCTGCACAAATCCATCGTCTTCATCACGCACGACTTTCTTGAGGCCCTGCGCATCGCCGACCGGATGGCGATCATGCGCGATGGCAAGATCGTGCAGACCGGCACCCCGACCGAGCTGATCCTGAACCCCGCCGATGATTATGTTGCCCGCTTTACCTCGGAGGTGCCGCGCATCCGGCTTTTGCAGGCCGCGGCCTGTGCCGTGCCGGCTACGGGCGAGACCTCTGCCCTGCCGCAGGTCTCTGCCGATGGCATGGCCGAGGATCTGATCGACCCGCTGGCACGCCACCCCGAAGGCCTGGCGCTGCGGGATGCATCCGGGGCACCGCGGGGCGTGGTCACGCCCGCCTCGCTGATCGCCGCCCTTGCAGCCCTCGGCAGTGAGGACGGGCATGTCGCAGGCTGAGATCCACCTGGCGCCGCGCCGGCCGGCCTCGTTGGGCGGGCTGGGCATGGGCTGGGCCGCCGTGATCCTTTTCGCGCTGGCCTCCGTGCTCGCGATGCCCCGTGTCCCGTGGCTGGCGGACTATCCTGCGGCCGCAGAGCTGCCGGTGGCGGACTGGCTCAACACCGCCATGACCTGGGTCGTCGCCAACTTCAGGCCGGTCTTCCAGGCGATCACCACGCTGTCCACCGTCCCGATGGGCTGGGTCCGCGACCTCCTGCAATGGCTGCCGTGGAGCGTGTTCATGCTGATCATGGCCGCCACCGCCTTTCGGGCGCAGGGGGTGGGGCTCGCGCTCTTCACCGCCCTTGGCCTCATTTACACCCTGCTGGTCGGGCTATGGCCGCAGGCGATGAATTCCTTCGCGCTGATCTTCCTCTCCGTGCCGCTGGCCGTTCTGACGGGGTTCCTTCTTGGTGTCTGGAGCTTTTCCTCCCCCCGGGTCGAACGGATGTTGAACCCTGTCCTTGACGTCGCGCAGACCGTGCCTGCCTTTGCCTATCTGCTGCCGATCCTCCTGCTCTTCGGCTTCGGCCCGGTGGTGGGCCTTGTCGCCTCAATCCTGTTCGCCTTTCCGCCGATGGTGCGCAACACGGTGCTCGGCCTGCGCGAAGTGCCCTCAACCATCATCGAGGTCGGCCAGATGTCGGGCGCCACCCGGGGCCAACTGTTCTGGCTGGTGCGGTTTCCGGCAGGCCTGCGTCAGATCCTGATCGGGGTAAACCAGACCACCATGGCCTCGCTGTCGATGGTCATCATCGCCTCGATGATCGGCGGCACCGCCGATATCGGCTGGGAGGTGCTGTCGACCATGCGCAAGGCCGAGTTCGGGGCCAGTCTGGTGGCGGGCGCGGTGATCGCGCTGATGGCCATGATCCTCGACCGCATCACCTTTGGCCTGGCACAGAGCGAAGGCCGCACCCTCGGCCAGCGCCGATTTCTGCGGCGCCATGGCTTCTGGGCCGCGGTGGCGGCGGCGGCTCTTCTGCTGTTCCTGCTCTGTCCGGTCGTTCCCGCTCTGGGCGCCTGGCCTCATAACTGGCGGATCGACCTGGCCACGCCGCTGGACACGGCGATCGGGTGGTTCATCCTGACCTTCAAGCCGCTTCTGGAGGCGATCAAGAATGCGGCGCTCTTCTTCTTCGTGCTGCCCCTGAAGATCGGTCTCGACAAGGCGGTCAGTCCGTTCACCTGGGGCTTCGCGCTGCAACCCTGGCATGCGGCGGTCTATTCCGTTCTGGTGCTGGCGGGCGCCTTTGCCGCATCGCGGCGGGGGCAGGGGGCGCTCGCCGCCACGATCCTGCTGTTCGGGCTGGTACTCTATGTCGGCATTGCGGACATGCCCTGGCCTGCGACCGTGGCGGTCCTGGTCTGGTTCGGCTGGCAGATGGGCGGGATGCCGCTTGCCGCCGGCACCGGCCTCGCTCTGGCCTTTCTGCTGATCACCGGCTCCTGGGACAAGGCGATGCTGTCCATCCATCTGACCACGCTCGGGGTCCTGGCGGCCTTCCTGATCGGTACGACACTGGGCATCGTCGCGGCGCGCAACGACTGGTTCTCGCGGATCATGCGCCCGATCAACGATACCTTGCAGACCATGCCGGCCTTCGTGCTGCTGATCCCGATCGTCATGCTGTTCAAGATCGGCGACTTCACTGCCCTGCTGGCGATCGTCCTCTATGCCTGCGTGCCCGCCTTTCGCTATGCCGAGCATGGGCTGCGGCAGGTGTCGACAGAGACGGTCGAGGCCGCGACCAGCCTAGGTGCCACGCCGATGCAGCTTCTGTTCCAGGTCAGGCTGCCGCTGGCGCTGCCCAACCTCATGCTCGGACTTAACCAGACGATCATGTACGGCATCTCGATGCTGGTGATCACGGCACTTGTCGGCACGAACGATCTTGGACAGGAGGTCTATATCGGCCTCAGCGCCGGCAATTTCGGACAGGGGTTCATCGCCGGCATCGGCATGGCGATCATCGCCATCACGGCCGACAGGTTCTGCCGGGCCTGGCAGTACAATCACGCGGCGAAGCTGCAGAAAGGGGCGGTATGAAGCTGATCTATTCCGAGGACCATCGCGGCCACGCGGGCGCGAAGGAGATGCGCTATGACGAGATGATCCCGATGATGGAATGCCCCGAACGGATGGACGTGATCCTGCGCGGGCTCGGGGCCGCGGGGTTCACCGACATCGTCGCGCCCGATGCCCACGGGCTTGAGGTCGTGCATCAGATCCACGATCCGGCCTTTGTCAGCTTTCTGCAGCGCTGCTATCCGCTCTGGGAGGCCGAGTTCGGACCGGGCCGCTTTGCGACGGCCTATACCTTCGGGATGCGCGGCATGGATCAGGTCCCGAATGGATCGGTCCATTCCATGCTCAGCTGCTACACGTTCGATGTCTGCGCGCCCTTCGTTGCCGGCACCTGGAAGGCGATCAACGCCGCCAAGGACATCGCGCTCACCGGGGTCGATCTGATGCGGGCGGGCGAAGGCGCCGTGTTTTCGGTTTGCAGGCCGGCGGGGCACCACGCCTCGCAGGATCTGGCGGGCGGATACTGCTATCTCAACAACGCCGCGATCGCGGCCCAGGCGCATCTCAACGCCGGCGCCCGGCGGGTGGCCCTGCTCGACATCGACTATCACCACGGCAATGGCACGCAGCGCATCTTCTACGACCGGTCCGATGTCCTCTTCTGCTCGCTGCACTGCCGCCCCGAGGACGAATATCCTTTCCTGATGGGCTACGCGACCGAGCATGGCGCCGGGGCCGGCAAGGGCTACACCCTCAACCTGCCGATGCCGCGGGGGACGGGCTACGCAGACTGGGGCCGCGCGCTGCAGGTGGCGATCGACCGCATCCGAGCCTACGGCGCCGATGTGCTGGTCGTTTCGCTCGGGGTCGACAGCTTCGCGGGCGATCCTGTCGGGGGGTTCACCCTGCAGACGCCGGACTACCTCGATATCGGCCGGCGCCTCGCCGGGATCGGCCTGCCCACCCAGTTCATCATGGAGGGCGGCTATTCCATCGACGCCCTGGGGACAAACGTGGCCAACGTCATCACCGGGTTTTCAGAGGGGGTCGGTCGCAAAGCTTGACAGTTGACCATGGGTCCACAAAGAACTGATCGTTTCATGGAGCCTGGGGTCAGGATAGGCACCCGTATCATGGCCAGAACATGACGGTTGCGGCGAGTGCGACGGCGGAGAGGAAGACCTTCGGGCCTCTGTCGTCGCGGGTTGCGACACGGCGCCAGCCTTTCCGCCCCGCGAACATGATCTCGATTCTGTTGCGGCGTCTGTACGGCACTTGTCGTGTGTTATGGTTTTTCGCGCGACTTCCGATCAGGGATGCAGGGCCTTATACCCTTGTCTTCCAACGCTTCTCTGAACCAGCGGGCGTCATGGTCCGGTTGGCGAGCTGCCACTCTGCCTTTGCAAGTTGCCCGGCAAGGCAGCTGCACTCGTGAAATCGCTGACTTGGCCTGCGGTCATGAAGAAGCGGATCGGGGAGCCGCCGCTGGTTCTGGCGATGATCGAACTCGACGAGGGGTTCCGCCTGATGAGCCATGTCCTGCCCGCCGCCCTGGCCGAGGTGCGGCAGGACAGTTGGGAGCGTCTGGTCTGGCCGCAGCCCTTGCGCGCAGGTTCCATGAACGTGGTGTGTTGATTGCCGCAGTACTGGTGCTGGGCTGGGCCGCACCGTTCGGTCTGGTTGCGTTGCTGCCGCGCGGCGGGGGCGCGGGGTTCTACGCCGTCATGGCGCATAACCTGATGGTCGCGATCTTCCTGCCCGCCCTCCTTCTTCCGATGGCCTCGATTGGGATCGGCCTGGTCCGCTGCTGGCGCGAGGTGGGGCAGGCCGTCCGCGCTTCGCCGATCTGACGGCGGCGCTTTCGGCGGCCGAGCGGATGCGCAACCTTTCCGGCGGGCAGGGGCAGGGCTGCAATTTCGAGAAGGAAGATCGCTATTCCGACATGCGGCGCTGGATGCATCAGGCGATGACGCATGGCTTCCTGCCGTGCTTCGCCTCCACCGCCTCGGGGACGGTGATGCATTACGTCTTCGACAGGCCGGCGCCCTATGGGCTGTTCAGCCTGCCCCAGCTCTTCGGAGTGCCGGGTGGCATTTTGATGGTGATTGGGACCTTGGGTCTGGCCCGGCTGAAGATGCTGGCGGATCCCGATCCAGGTGCACGCCGGGTCTGGGGCGGTGAGATGGCGTTCATCCTGCTTCCCGGCCTGGTCGCAGCTTCAGGTCCTGCGCTGTTTGCTGCAACGGGCATGCCGCGGGTTGCCGCACTCCTCGCCCTGCATCTGGGGGCGGTGCTGGCCCTGTTCATGCTCTTGCCTTTCACCAAGATGGTACAGGGCTTCTTCCGCCTGATCGCATTGATGGCCGAGCAGGCAAAGAGCCGGGCCGGCGCGGGGCAGTGACGGCGCCACGCTGCATGGTGGCCTGTTCCGCATTCAGGTTTCTGTATCCGAGCAACGGGGCGGCAGGCTCAATATCGCCCTCTCTGGGCTGTGAGCCGCCTCGTTTTGGCATCGGATGAAGGGCAAGACGGATCCCGGATCATTGTTCCGGCCATCTTGCCCTTCCTGCTGACCGGATTGGCCGCCAACTCAGGGAAAGAGGCGCTGCTTGGCGGCGATGAAAATGCCACCGCGGCGCAGCAGATCGGCTTCGCTGGCAGAGCGGACATCCACATCGATTGCGAAGCGGAGGATGTCTCCGCCCGGATGTTCGGCCGTCACCACCCGTTCCGCATTCGCATCCAGCAGCTGATCCAGCGGGGGCAGGGTGAAGATCTCGCTGCCATCCAGACCCAGCGACCCGTGGCTCTGGCCTTCGCCGAACAACAGCGGTGCAATGCCCATGCCGATCAGGTTCGATCTGTGGATCCGTTCATAGGACCGCGCCAGGACGGCGGTGATCCCCAGGAGGGCCTGACCCTTGGCGGCCCAGTCCCGGCTGCTGCCCATGCCGAAATTCTCTCCCCCCAGAACGATCATGGCCCGACCCTCGCCCTGGTAACGCATCGCGGCGGCGTGGATCGAGACCGCCTCGCCGCCGGGGAACAGGGTGGTGGCGCTGCCGCGCCGGCCTTGGCCGAGCAGGTTGTTCAGCTGGATATTGGCATAGGTGCCGCGCACCATCACATGATGATTGCCGCGCCGCCCGACATAGCTGTTGAAGGCCTCTCGCGGGATGCCGCGCGCAAGGAGATAGGCCCCCGCGGGGCTGTTCGGGGGGATCTCGCCACTGGGTGAGATATGATCCGTCGTCAGCCCGTCGCCGAATATCGCCAGCACGCGCAGCCCCTCTTGCGGAGCCAAGGGATCCCGGGCGGTCAACGAGAAGAACGGCGGCTCGACGATATAGTCCGAGGTCGCGGACCAAGGAAATCTGGCGCCCGTCGGGGCTTCGATCGCGGCCCAGGTCTCGCCGCGGGCGGCATCGAAGGCGCGGGCGCGCAGGAAGACCTCGGGCGTGACGAAGCGGCGGATCAGCTCGGCGATCTCGGCCTCCTCCGGCCAGACATCGGCCAGATAGACCGGCGCACCATCGGCGTCTTGGCCAAGCGGATCCCTGTCCAGATCGCAGAGGACGCTTCCGGACAGGGCATAGGCGACCACCAGCGCCGGAGAGGCCAGATAGTTCGCCGGGATCAGCCGGTGGATGCGCCCGTCGAAGTTCCGGTTTCCCGACAGGACGGAGGCGACGCTGGTCTGCCCGGCCTCGATCGCGGCGGTCACTTCGGGCAGCAGCGGCCCCGATTTGCCGCCGCAGGTGGTGCAGCCATAGCCGATCACGTTGAAGCCAAGCGCCTCAAGCGGTGCCATCAGCCCCGCGTCTTCCAGGTAGGCGGTCACGGCGCGCGAGCCGGGCGCGAAGGAGGTCTTGACCCAGGGCCTGCGCAACAGCCCCAGCCTAGCGGCGTTGCGGGCGAGCAATCCGGCGGTGATCATCGCAGCGGGATTGGCGGTGTTGGTGCAGGAGGTGATCGCGGCCAGGGCCACGCCCCCCGGCGGGATCGCGGCATCCGCCACTTTCGATGCGCCACCCACCGCCGCCCTGAAACTGTCGGCAACTTCGGCGGGCGGGCGGGTGAAATGCGGCTTTCCGGGTCCGCTGATCTGACGGCCGATGCGGGAAAGATCGACCTCCACGACCTGATCATAGGTGGGGTCCGGCAATCCTTCGGACCGGAACAGACCGGCGGCACGGCAATGCGTCTCGATCAGCGCCACATGATCCGGCGACCGGCCGGTCAACCTCAGATAGTCCAGGGTGCGGTCATCGACGGGCCAGAAGCCGACCGTCGCCCCGTATTCCGGCGCCATATTGGCCAGGGTGGCGCGATCCGGGACGCCGAGGGCGGTCGCGCCCTCACCGAAGTATTCGACGAGCGCGCCGACCACATTCAGGTCGCGCAAGCGGCGCGTGACCGACAGCACAAGATCCGTCCCCGTCACGCCGGGGCGCAGCCGCCCGGTCAGCTGCACGCCGACTGTCCGTGGCTTCGGCAGCATATAGGGCTGGCCGAGGATGACCGTCTCCGCCTCGATCCCGCCGATCCCCCAGCCCATGACCCCAAGGGCATTGACCATCGGCGTGTGCGAATCCCCGCCCAGGGCGAAATCAGGATAGGCCAGGGGGGCCGAACCGGGCCGCTCCTCCACCAGAGTCACCCGGGCGATCTGCTCGATATGCACCTGATGGATGATGCCCGACCCCGGCGGATAGAGCTTCAGGTTCGCGAAGGCCTGTTTCGCCCATTTCAGGAAGCTGTAGCGTTCGCGGTTGCGGTCGATCTCTTTCGCGACGTTCAACTCGGCAGCATCGCCGCGCATCGCGAAATCGACCTGAAGAGAATGGTCGACGATCAGATCGACCTGAATTCTGGGCTCTACCGTCGCCGGATCCATCCCCGCACGCGCGACCTCGTCCCGCAAGGCGGCGAGGTCCATCAGCACGGGCAGGCCCGAGGAATCGGGCAGTACGATCCGGGGGATCACCAGAGGCAGCGCCCCGCGATCCGCCGGGATGGCGGGATCGAAGAGGTCGCCGAAGATCCGGTCGTCGGCCGTTTCGGGCAGGCGGTTGCGCAGAAGGTTTTCCGCAAGGATGCGGGTGCTCCAGGGCAGGCGGTCGAACCGCTTCTGCCCGAGGACACAGCGGACATCGTGGAAATCGTAACGACGGTCTTCGTGAACAAAGCTCGAGATCATCTGGGCCCCTGGCACACGCCGCCGACCCCGGGCGGCGGCGGCGTCCGGATATTGTCAGTTGAAGGTCATGTCGTAGTTTTCGGCGAGGTAGGTCTTCAGCCACTCCAGCGTCGCCGGATCTGTCGCGGCGATGGCCGCGATGCTCTGGCTCAGCGCTTCGCCGGTGTTCAGGTCGTAGCCTTCCAGCAACTGATCCGCGGCCTTCTGGAACTCTTCATCCGCCTTCAGCCCCTCGATCGCGCCATGGATGTCCGCCTTCACGTCATCGGGCAGATCGCTGTGGATCATCAGGATCTTGCCACCGTTGCCGATAGCGCGGATCGAGGCCTTGTAGGCCTCCCAGGCCGGACCTTCCGGCGGCTTGCCGTGGATCTGTTCGTAAACCTCGGCCAGGCTGGGCACATCGGGCGCGGCCGGATCACGGACCAACTCCTCGCCGGACAGGAAGCCCTGGGCGAAGAGGGGGGCGGCCTTGCCTTCCTCGATCAGCGGCACGACCGAGGTGTTGAACAGCGGAGTTGTCTGTTCATCGACGTTGATTTCGCCCCGCTCCAGCGCAAGGCGGGTGTCGCTCTTGCCCTCATAGCCGACAATGGCGCGGAAATCGGCGCCCAGAACCTCCAGCCCGAGGACCGCGTCGATGGTCGAGATCACTTCCGGCACACCGACGACAAGCTCGCCCGAGGAGATGATGGCATTCGTGTCGGACAGGTCAAACTCGTTGGAGGCGTAGGTGATCCGCCCCATCGGCCCTGCGACGATCGGCTCAAGCTGCTCGACTTCGGTCGTGGAGCCGTCTAGGCCCAGGAGAAGGCGCATCAGCAACTGGCCAGTGCCCACCATGATGTAGGTGCCGTCCTTCGCCGCCTGCTCGCCGAAATAGTTCGAGGCGATGATGCCGCCGGCGCCCGGCATGTTCTGCACGATCACGGTCGGGTTGCCGGGCAGGTGGCGACCCAGATGGTCTGCGAAGGCCCTGCCGAACAGGTCTGTGCCGCCGCCCGGGCTGAAGCCCACGAGCAGCGTGACCGTCTTGCCTTCGAAATAGGCTTCCTCCGTCTGCGCGCTTGCCTGCATTCCGCAGAACTGCACCCCAACGCTCAGCGCGAGCGCGGCGCCGATCTTTCCGAATGTCATCTCTTTCTCCCTTGGCGTCGGCCTCCCCCGGCCGATCTGTCAACACTTTGACGTTGACAATCAAACAGCCGTCTCAATAGATGTCAATACACGTCAAAAATGTCGAAAATTGTAGCGTTCTGGAACATCATGGAAGAGATCATCGACAAAGTGTTGACTGATGAGAGCTCACCCTCGCTGTCGATCAAGGCCTATGACTACATCATCGGCCTGATCCTGAATGGCGGGCTGACCCCAGGATCCGTGGTCAACGAGGCCGAGGTGTCCCGAGCGCTGGAGATGAGCCGCGGCCCTGTGCGCGAGGCGATGCGCCGTCTGGAGGGACGTCGCCTGATCGAGCGCGAACATCAGCAGCGGGCCCGGGTCGTGCAGCTGGGCATCAAGGAAGCACGGGATCTGTTCGAACTGCGCGAGGGGCTGGAAGGGATGGCCGTGCGCCTGGCCACCCAGCGGATGAGCCAGGAGGACCGGCACCACCTGATGCAGGATTTCGAGGCCGCGCGCGATTCCGGCGCGAAATTCGACATCCACACCGTTCTGGCCCGTGGATGCGGCAATGCCCAGATCGAACGGGCCATGTGCGAGGATCTGTATGATCAGCTGCGGATTCATCGCCGCTGGTCCGGCGCGAGAGAGCGGCGGTCGGAACTCGCTTCAGATGAACACTGGCAAATCCTGCGGGCGGTGGAGCTGGGCGACCAACACCTCGCCGAGTCGCTGATGCGCCTGCACATCCGGCGCGCGACCGAGAACCTGGTCTCGCTGCTTTAAGAAAGTCGGAGGGAGGGAAATGCTAGAAGCCGCATGGGAGGCGCTGCAGGTTATCCTGCAGGCGCAGCACTTTATGTATCTGATGCTGGGGGTGGCGGTCGGCGTTCTGGTCGGCCCCATTCCCGGTGTCGGCGGGCTGGTCGGCATGACGCTGCTGCTGCCCATGACCTATGGCCTGGATCCGGCGGCGGGTCTGGCGATGCTGGTGGGCGTCGGCGCCGTGAACAACACTTCTGACACCTTCCCGGCGATCCTGATGGGTGTGCCTGGCGGATCCGGCTCGCAGGCGACGATCATGGACGGCTACCCGATGACGCAGAGGGGAGAGGCGGCACGGGCGCTTTCGGCATCGTTCATCGCCTCGATGATCGGCGGCGTGATCGGGGCCTTTGCCCTGACCGCCATCCTACCGATCGCGCGCCCGCTGATCCTGTCGCTGGGCACGCCGGAATTGCTGATGATCTCGGTCCTTGGCCTGTGCACCATCGGCATGCTCAGCGGCAACCGCCCGATCCTTGGCCTGATCGGTGCGCTGTTCGGCCTGCTTCTGGGCACCATCGGGTCTGCGCCGGTTGTGCCCGAGGTCCGGTTCACCGGCGGGCTGGACTATCTGTTCGATGGCATCCCGTTGGTCGTTCTGGCGATGGGCCTGTTCGCCCTGCCCGAGATGATCGACATTCTGGCCAGGGGCGGCGCCATTGCCTCGAAGACAGATCTCGGCAAAGGCTGGATGGACGGTGTGCGCGACGTCATCCGCTACCGCTGGCTGGTGCTGCGCCACAGCTTGATCGGCGCCGTCGTCGGGGCCATTCCGGGTCTTGGCAGCTCGCTCGCCGATTGGCTGAACTATGGCTACGTCGTCCAGACGGCCAAGGACAAAAGCCAGTTTGGAAAGGGCGATGTGCGGGGGATCATCGCCCCCGAAAGCGCCAACAATGCCAAGGAAGGCGGCAACCTGATTCCGACCCTGCTGTTCGGCATTCCGGGCAGCGCGGGCATGGCCATCCTTCTGGCGGCGATGGTGGTGATGGGGGTGCAGCCCGGCCCGCGCATGGTGGAAAGCAACCTGTCGCTGATCTTCGTGATCGTCTGGAGCCTGGCCATCGCGAATGTCGCGGCCACATTGGTCTGCGTGATTCTCGCCCGGCCGATCGCCCGGCTGACGCTGATGCCGTTCAACCTGATCTTCCCGGTCGTCTTCATCCTGATCGTGCTGGGCAGCTACCAGGCCACGCGCCATGTGGGCGACCTGATCGCGCTGATCGTCATCGGGGTGGTCGGTTGGGCGATGAAGCGGGCCAAGATGCCGCGTCCGCCGCTGCTGGTGGGGTTCATTCTTGCCCCGCTGATCGAGCGCGACCTCTGGATCACCTCTTCCCGCTACGGCTTTGAATGGCTGCTGAGGCCGGGCGTCATGATCATCGCCGCAGTGATCCTTGCCATTCTGGGCGCGTTCATCATCCGCAGGATGCGGATGGAGGCGGTTCAATGACGACGATTTCCGAGCGGATCCGTCAGGTCGACCCCACGAAGGCGACTCTTCTCTGCGCCATAACCGCCTGCTTCCTCGCGGCGCTGATCGACACCTGCTTCATGAAGCAGGGTGCTGCGCTGATGCCGCGGTTCCTGTCGGGCACGGGGCTGATGCTGTGCCTTCTGGGTTTCCTGCGGTTTTCCTTCGGCAAGGCGCAGGTCGAGGACCTGGAAAGCGACATGGGCGAGGGCACCGATATCGGCCCCCGCCAGGCCCTGCGCTACGGGGCCTGGATGGCGCTCTTCGTCACCCTGATGTGGCTGGTCGGTCTGGCCATGTCGATCGTGCTGTTCAGCTCGGCCTTCCTCTGGGTGGAACGCCGCGCCACGCTTCTGGAGCATAGCGCGATCAACGGGGTGGCCCTGGTGATTGCGCTGCCGCTCGGGCGGCTTCTCAACATACACTGGCCTGCCGGCGCAGTTTTCTCGCTGTTTTGAAAGGATTAATGATGACGACCGCCGCCCGCCGCTTCCGCGACCTCCTCGCCGGTGACGAGCTTATCGTCGCGCCCGGGGTCTATGACGGATACAGCGCCCTTCTGGTCGAGAAGGCCGGGTTCAAGATGGCCGCCACCAGCGGCGCCGCCATCTCGAACGCGATCCTGGGGATCGACGATATCGGCGTCATGGGCCTGACCGAGAATGTCAGCCATTGCCGCTACATCGCCCGGTCGGTTTCGATCCCGGTCACTGCCGATGCGGATACCGGCTATGGCAACCCGATGAATGTGCATTACGCCGTCCGCATGTTCGAGGAGGCCGGTATCGCCGGGATCAACATCGAGGACCAGGTCCATCCCAAACGCTGCGGGCACATGCCGGGCAAGGAGGTGGTGGACGAATACGAGATGGTGAAGAAGATCGAGGCGGCCTGTCTCGCGCGCAAGGATGACGATTTCGCCATCATCGCCCGGACCGATGCCCTTGCGCAGGAAGGCATCGAAGGCGCCGTCCGGCGTGTCCGCGCCTATGTCGCGGCGGGTGCGGACATGATCTTCCCCGATGCCGCCCGCTCGCGCGAGGATATAGAGCGGATCGTCGAAGCGTCGGGCGTGCCGGTCACGATCAACATGGGCTTCGGCATCCGCAGCCGACCGACGACGCCGCTTCTGCCGCTGCCGGAACTCAAGGCCATCGGGGTCCGGCGGGTCAGCCTGCCGCGCATGCTGCCTGGCGCAGCGATCCGGGGCATGTCCGAAGCCCTGGCCGTGATGCGCAACACGATGGAAACCGGTGTCGCCGTGGATCGTCCCGATCTGGTGGCGGGGATCGAGGAGATCATGGAGCTGATGCGCTACGACGAGATGCGCGCCCTGGAGAGCAAGCTTCTGGGCCATGATGCGGTCGAGCGGAAGTATGGCGCGGCATCTGCGGGGTGATAAAGCGGGGAGGGATCTGCCGCGGCGCGGTTTGGTGCTGCTGCGGTCATGGATCGCCCCTGGCAGGTCCATTCACCCCCAGGGCGCGCCTTTCAGCCGATCCAGCGGGAACTTCAGGTAAGCGGGCGCCGTTGATGTTCACCTGCCGCGCGTGGGGGATCAGCATCAGCATCGGCAGCGTGGCGTCGCGGGCCTGCCTTGCCGCGACGAATGCCGCTTCCGTCAGGTGTCTGGACATATGGCGGTTGGTCGCGCGCTGTTCGGCCACCGTGGATTGCCGCAGCACCCCGCGCCCGCCGGGCTGGCAGTCATGGCCGGCAAACAGCCGCGTGTCATCGGGCAAAGACAGGATCGCCTGGAGCGAACGCCACAGCGCATGGGCATCGCCACCCGGGAAATCGCAGCGGGCGGTGCCGCTGTCGGGCATGAACAGCGTGTCATGGATGAAGGCGGCATCGCCGATGACACAGGTGATCGAGGCCAGCGTGTGGCCGGGCGAATGCATCACCCGGACGGAATCTGTCCCAGCTGGAACGTCTCGCCATGCGCGAACAGCCGGTCCCACTGGCTGCCGTCTCCGGGCAGGTCGGGCAGATCGTAGATGTCCTTCCAAAGGGTCTGCACCTCCCGCACTTTCTTGCCAATCGCCGTCGGCGCGCCGGTGCGGCCCTTCAGATAGGGCGCGGCCGAGAAGTGGTCGGCATGGGGATGGCTGTCCAGGATCCATTGCAGCCGCTGGCCATGCCTGGCCACGAAGGCCAGAAGCGCATCGGCATTCGTGGTCGCGGTCTGGCCCGACCTTTCGTCATCATCCGGCACCGGGTCGATGATCGCACAGTCTCCGCTCGCCAGATCGTCCACTTCGGTCTTGCGGATCTGGCGCAGGGTGACGGCGGTGCCCACGATGCACTGCCCGGGCGCGCCGACCAGTCGCAGCCCCAGGATCACGGCGCGGGGGCATCAGCCAGTGCTGACCTCGGCCATCATGCCGCGCATCGCGGCCAACAGCATGTTGAAATCCGATCCCCGCGTGACGAGGCGCGAGCCGCGCTCGATCCCGATGCGGATGTCGGCGGCGGTATACTTGCCGCCCAGCCGGACCGATTTGCCGTGGCGCCGGGCGGCATCGACCACGCGCTTGTGGGCGGCATCAATGGTGGGATGCAGGAAATCGGGGGGCACGCCCAGATCCATCGGCAGATCATTCGTGCCGACCGACAGGACGCCGATGCCGTCCACCGCGGTGATCGCCTCGACATTTTCCAGCGCCTCGCCGCCTTCGATCATGGCGACCAGCAGGGTCTGTTCGTTCATCAGCCGGGCGGCTTCATGCGAGGTCAGCTCGGCCCAGTCCAGCTGGATCGCGCGGCTGCCGCTGGAGCGCGTGCCGAAGGGTGGGAAGCGGCAATTGCGCACGGCGGTCAGCGCATCCTCGGCGGTGTTCACATGCGGGATGATCACGCCCTGCGCGCCACCATCCAGGATGCGCGGTGCCTCGGGTGCATCGGCACCCGCGACGCGGACCAGTGGCGTGATGCCCGCCGCCAGCGCCGTCTGGCACAGAATGGCCGCGTCATTCAGGTCCAGCGTGGAATGCTCCAGGTCGATGAAGACATAATGGTATCCGCTGGCCGCCGCCATCACCACCTCGGGCGAGTGCGAGCTGCGGATCTGGAACCCATAGGCGACCTGATCCCTGGCCAGCCGTTCCTTGGGCTCGTTTCTCCTTATTCGAGGGTCAGGATCCGTTGATCTTGCGTCTTCGACATGATTCGGCTTCCGCAAGGAGACTGATCGATGAGCAATCAGTTCTGGCTGACGGACACGCAGATGGCGCGGTTGCCACCCTTTTTCCTAAGAGCCACGGCAAGCCGCGCGTTGATGATCGGCGCGTGATGAGCGGAATAGTCCTCATCAATCGCAATGGTTTGCGGTGGTGTGATGCACCGAAGGAGCATGGCCCGCCGAAGACCTTCTACGATCGATGGAAGCGGTGGAGCGACAGGGGCGTTTTCGCCAGGATGAAGGATGGGCTGGCCGACGAGGCCGCTGTTCCGAAGGCGGGGATGATCGACGCGACCTATCTCAAGGCGCAGCGCACGGCGACCAGCCTGCGGTTGAAAAAGGGGGGCGGGGACCAGAAGGGCCGTCTGATCGGCCGCACCAAAGGCGGCATGAACACCAGCTGCACGCCGTTACCGACGCCGATGGTCGCCCGAGCCGGTTCTTCATAACCGCAGGCTGGGACTAGACCTGCACGGTGAATACGGGAACTCGCTGATCGGGGTCGGCTGAAGGGATGAAAGACACCGTGACCGGATCGCCGATCTTCAGGCTGTCGGGATCGCAATCGATAATGTTGGTCATCATCGTTGGGCCTTCCTCGAGCGTCACATAGGCCAGCACATAGGGGTCGGCCACGCGGCGCAGGTGGCAGTGCGACTGGATCGTGCCGCGGCCCGAGGCCTTGCGCCAGACGGTGCGGTCGCTGGCGCAGAACGGGCAGTTGGGGCGGGGATACCAATGGGCCTGACCGCAACCCTCGCAATGTTTGATGAGAAGCTCGCCACAGTTCGCGGCCTGCCAGAATGGCTCGGAATCCGGGGTGGGCGTCGGCGCGGGGTTCAAGAACGGCATCTGATCACTCCCTTTCCAGAATGAGGGTCGAGCTGGCGTGCCGCACGCCCAGCTGGCCGCCGATGGCATTGGCCAGTGCCAGCCGGCAGTTCGGAACCTGCACGGCGGGATGGGCCTCTCCGCGCAGCTGGCGCACGGCTTCCAGCGCCTTGGTCATGCCGCCACGGTTTACGGGGTGGTTATTGCACAGGCCGCCGCCATCAGTGTTGAAAGGCAGCTTGCCAACGCCTGAGATCAGGTTGCCATCCATGACGAACCGCCCGACCTGGCCCTTTTCGCAGAAGCCCAGATCCTCGATCTGGAGCATCGCGGTGATGGTGAAACTGTCGTAGAGCGAGGCGTATTGGATGTCGGCGGGCGTGATCCCCGCCTCGGCGAAGGCAGCAGCACCCGAGCGCTGCGCCGCGGTGTTCGTGATCTCGGCATAGCCGCCGGCCTGGCCCATGGGTGCCTCGCCACAGCCGATCACCGCCACCAGCGGGCGCTTCAGGCTGCGGGCAATCTCGGGTCGGGCCACGACCAGCGCGCCGCCGCCATCGGTGACAACGCAGCAGTCGAGCCGGTGGAGGGGGCCAGCGACGAGGGGCGAGGTCACGACATCCTCGACCGTGACCACCTTGCGCAGCATCGCATGGGGGTTGTGCTGGGCGTGGTGGCTGGCCGCGACCTTGACCCAGCCCATCTGCTCTGCCGTAGTTCCGTAAAGGTGGCGGTGGCGTTCAGCCACCATGCCATAGGCGCCGAGGATCTGCAGGCCGAAAGGATGCTCCCACTGGAAATCCGGCTGGTTCGGATCATCAGCCCGTTTCAGCGAGCCCTTCCCCTTGCCCTGCTGCCGCGGCCGCCCGGCCAGGGTGATCAGCGCGACATTGCACTTGCCTGCCGCAATCGCCTGCACCGCATGGGCGACATGGATTAGATAGGACGAGCCCGAGGTATTGGTGGTATCCACATGCCGCAGGTTCAGGTTCATGTAATCGGCCAGCGAGAGCGGCCCCGTTCCGGGCGCATCCGGGCCGCAGAAGAAGCCGTCGACATCGTCTTTGCTCAGCCCCGCATCGGCCAGCGCACCAAGCGCCACCTCGGCATGAAGTTGCGCCACCGAAGTCTCGGGCGCGTCGCGCAGCGGATGCTCATAGGCCCCGACGATATAGGCAAGTGGGGTGCGGAACATGGATCCTCCGGCTGGTTTGCGCCGACCTTAGGGGTGCGCGGCCCCTGCCGCAAACGCCGCTTTCTCGCAGCAGGGTTGAGGAAGATTCAACCGGGTTCGCTGCCGGGACCATGCGGTGCGGCTTCCAGATCGGCCCGGATGCGCGGGATCAGCAGGAATTGCAGCAGGACATAGCTCGTTGAAAGGGCGGCCGAAACCAGCAGCGCCGTCTGCAATCCGATGCGGTCCGAGACCATGCCGACACCCAATGCCCCCAGCGCCGGGCCGGATTTCAACACCATGCCGTAAAGCGCCAGCACCCGGCCTCGGACCTGATCGGCGACGCCGGTCTGCAGCAGGGTCTGTGCCGCGATGCTGGTGCAAACCCAGCAGCATCCGGCGCCGGCCAGCAAGGGCAAACCCAGCCAGAGCGAGGACACACAGGAGAACGCCAAGGGGAACAGCGCCCCGCCCAGGGCCATCTGGACCATCAACCGGCTTTGCAGCCCGTTCCGGCGGCTGGCCATCCACAGCCCGCCCGCCATGGCCCCCAACCCGATCGCGGCGGTCAGCATCGCCAGCCCGTCCGCACCGCGCCCGAAGACCGCGGCGGCGAAGCCTGGCATCAGCTCGATCACCGGGCGCGAGAACAGGCTGACCACGGTCATCAGCAGCATCACGATCAGCGTGCCCCGGTTGCGCAGGACGAAGCCGAAGCCTTGCGTCAGGTCGCGCAGCAGCCCGTTTTCGGTCGGCGGGGGCGAGGCCCGTTTCACCCGGTCTGGCATCCGCTCCATCGCCCAGAGGAACGCCCCGTAGGACAGCGCATTGGCGACGAAGGCCCAGCCCACCCCTGCGGTGGAGATCAGCACCCCTGCCGCCGCCGGGCCGGTGAAGCGGGCAAGGTTGAAGTTGATCGCATTCACCGCCACCGCCGTTCCCAGACGGTCCCGCGACACCAGTGCCGAGATCATCGTCAGGCGCGCGGGCTGCGCCACCCCGTTCACGACGCCCAAGGCGAAGGTGAAGACCAGCATCACGCCGACCGTCAGCCCCGCTGTTTCATACAGGATCGCCATCAGCGCCGCCTGCACCAGCCCCAGCGCCTGGGTCAGCCGCAGGATCATGTGCCGGTTCAACCGGTCCGCCATCACGCCCGCCAGCGGGCTGACCAGCAGGGTGGGGCACAGATCGGCCATCGACATCAGCCCCAGCCAGGCGGCCGATCCCGTCAGCTCCCAGGTCAGATAGCCCACGGTGATCCGCTGCATCCATGTCCCGATCAGCGAGATCGCATTGCCCAGCGTGTAGGTCCGGTAGGGGCCGGGGCCCAGAATCTCAAGCATCGGCAGGGGATGCCGCATCAGGTTGTCTCCGTGATCTGCGCCCGTGTACGGCAGGAGGCATGGTCAATCGCGCTGTGAAATTTCGTCGTTTGACAGAAAAGCCCATTCCGCCAAGATTTGCCGGGCGCTGAATGAGAACATGGCCATTCGCGCCGGGAAGTCAATTGTCAGGAATGGCGGGCGGAGAATAAAATCAATATGGAGAATCTCCGGATTTGCCGAGGCGCGTTTAAATGAACGCATTGAATAATATTGTGATTGTGGAGGATGCCGACGCTGAAGCGTCAATGTCAGTCTGTCGTGCAATTGCAATGGCTGGGCGTATCGCATCCGATTTTGGCGCGCAGGTCTATTCCTCTGGAATTGGCATGGCTTCATTCTATGAATCGGCGCCGCCTTTCCTATCGATTGGCAAGTTCGGAATTGCAGGCGCCGTTTCGCCGCCGGCCCGGATCGTTCTATATGCAGGCGCGACCATGCCCATCCAGGCGCCGGTTTCGGTCAGGCTGTCCCTGCTGCCGGACCCGGCGGAGGACCGGTCGGCGACGGCGCTGACGGTGATGGCCTCGACCGGGCTGATGGATGCGATCGGGGACCCCGCCCGCGCGCCGTTGCGCCTGCCGGGCGCGCAGCTGGACCTTGCGGCGGGGCTTTCGGCCTATACCGCGATGGCCGCCCTGTTGCTGAAACCCGGCGGAGGGGCGGCGCATGTGTCGCTGGGCGATGTCGGCCACTGGCTGAACTGGAAGAACATCGTCATGGCGCAGCTGACCGGCACCGCGCCCAGCCGCAGCGGGCGCGCGGCGGAATGGCAGACCCTGCGCTGCAAGGATGGCTGGATCGCGCTGGTCTATCGCGAGAACGACTGGCCGGCCGTCAAGCGGCTGCTGAATGATCCCGAGATGGAGGATCCCGCCCTGAACGACCGGCGCGAAAGGCGTCGCCGGGGCGCCTGGATCGCGGCACGGGCCGAGGCGGCGCTGGCCGGAATGACCCGGGCCGAGGTGACTGACTTCGCCCGCCGCAACCGTATTCCAATAGGCCCGGTGCTGTCGCCCGAGGAATTGCGCCGCGATCGGCAGTTTCTGGCGCGCGGCTTCCTGAAAGACACGCCGCATGGTCCGATGCCGCGCCTGCCGCTGCTGTGGAACGGGGCCGCGACGGCCCCCGGGGGAGGGATGGCATGACCACGAAGCCGCTGGCCGGGATCCGGGTGCTGGACCTGGGGATCATCACTGCGGGGGCCGCCACATCGGCCATGCTGGCCGATCTGGGGGCCGAGGTCTTGAAGATCGAAAGCCCGACCTATGCCGATCCCTTCCGCGTCTGGGTGCCGCGCCGGGATGAGGATCAGGGCAAGCTGTCGCCGCATTTCCGGGCGACCAATCGGGGCAAGCGCTCGGTCGCGATCAATGTGAAGACACCGGAGGGGCGGGCCTGCCTCCTGCGGCTTGCCGCCCGCTGCGACGTGGTGGTCGAGAATTTCCGGCGCGGGGTGATGGCGAAGTTGGGGATCGGTTTTGCCGAGTTGTCTGCCGCCAATCCCCGGATCATCCTCGCCTCGATCTCGAGCCAAGGCGAGACCGGGCCGGATGCGGATTATGTGTCCTATGGCTCGACGCTGGAAAGCATGGCGGGCATGGCATGGCTTACCGGCTATCCGGGCGAGGATCCGATGGTGAGCGGGGTGGATCTGAACTACCCCGACCAGGTGGTCGCGATTTTCGCGACGGGGGCAATCTGCACGGCGCTTCTGGCGCGTGAGACGGGGCCTGTGCATCTGGACCTGTCGCAGCGAGAGTTGACCTCTTTCCTGATCAGCGATGCATTCGAGGCGCCGCTGCCCGACAATCCGCGGATCGGCAATGCCGATCCTGCCTGGTGGTTCCAGGACGCGTTGCAGGCCCAGGATGGTCGCTGGATCGCCCTGTCCGTGAGCGAAGGCCAGCAGGCGGATCTGCGGGCATTGACCGGCGCGGCCGAACCAGAGGCCTGGGTCTCGTCGCTGCCGGCCGAGAAGGTGGTTCGTCAGCTGGGCGCCCGGGGCATCGCCGCCGCGATCTGCCTGCCGGGCGAGGCGGTGCTGGCCGCCGGTGACTGGCATTCGGCACTGAGCTTCGCCTCTGATGGATTGCCACTGAAAGGCACGCCCTTCACCATCGAAGGCGCCCCTCCCGCCCATACAGAGATCGGAAGCTTCGGCTGCGAAACCGCCGCCGTGCTGCGTGACTATGTGGGCTATTCGGATAAAGAGATTGCGGCGCTTGCAGAGGCCGGGGTCATCGACCTTGCCGATGCGCCCGCATTTGCCGGCGCATGACGCCGCAGGATCAGGAGAGACCATGCAGAAGACCTTGTTGCTGATCGACGGCCAGTGGACGGCTGGCGGTGAGTCCGTCGTGCTGGATGTGATCAATCCGGCCAGCGGCTCGGGCTTCGGAACCGTCGCCGTCGCGACGCCTGAGGATCTGGACCGGGCCGCCGGGGCGGCGGATCGGGCGTTCGTGTTCTGGTCGCGCGTCTCAGGATATGAGCGCGGAAGGCTGCTGAAAGCCGCCGCCGCGCTGCTGGCCGAAAGGCTCGAGGCCATCGCCAAGGTCCTGACGCAAGAGCAGGGCAAGCCGCTGGTCGAATCCCGGCTGGAAATCGGCAATGCGGTCAACCTGATCGAGTTCTTCGCCGAAGAAGCCCGCCGCATCTACGGGCGCGAAATTCCGGGCCGCACCGAGGGCGTAGTGCAGACCGTCCGCAAGGAGCCCGTCGGACCGGTCGCGGCCTTCACGCCCTGGAACTTCCCCGTGGCGCAATCCACCCGCAAGATCGCGGCGGCGCTGGCGGCGGGTTGCACCTTGGTGCTGAAGGGTTCGGAAGAAACGCCGCATTCGGTGGGGCTGCTGGTTGGTTGCTTCATGGATGCGGGGATTCCGGCGGGCGTCGTGAACCTGGTTTTCGGTGATCCGGCGCAGATCTCGGCCTTCCTCGTCCCCGACCCGCGCATCCGCAAGATTTCGTTCACCGGCTCCACCCCGGTCGGCAAACTGCTGGCTGGAATGGCCGGGCAACATATGAAGCGCGGGACGTTCGAGTTGGGCGGCCATGCCCCGGTCCTGGTCTTTGCCGATGCCGACATGACCCGGGCGGTTGAACGGGCAGGGGGGGCGAAGTATCGCAATGCCGGGCAGGTCTGCATCTCGCCCACCCGTTTCCTGGTGGAGGAGGCGGCTTATGAGGAGTTCACCAACCGCTTCGTGGAAAAGGCGCGGCAGGTGCGGGTTGGCAACGGGCTGGAAGAGGGCACGTCCATGGGTCCGCTGGCCAATTCCCGGCGGGTCGAAACCATGGAGCGGCTGGTGGCCGATGCCGTGGACCATGGCGCCAAACTGGCGCTTGGAGGTGAGAGGATCGGCAACAGCGGCTATTTCTTCCAGCCGACGGTCCTTACCGATGTGCCGCTGGAGGCGGCGGCGATGAATGAGGAGCCCTTCGGCCCCGTCGCCCTGATCCGCTCGTTCCGCGACATCGACGCCGCCCTGGCCGAGGCCAACCGTCTGGACTACGGGCTGGCGGCCTACGCCTATACCAGCTCGGCCGAGACCGCCCGGCGGCTGTCGAACGGCATCCAGACGGGGATGCTGTCGATCAACCATCACGGTCTAGGTCTGCCCGAGACGCCCTTTGGCGGGGTAAAGGATTCCGGCTATGGCTCGGAAGGCGGGCCCGAGGCGGTGGAGGCCTATCTGAGCACCAAATTTGTGACCCACGCGACCTTCTGATCGGTGGGGGTCAGCGAAAAGGCCGGGGATCTTCCCCGGCCTTCTGCTATTCGGCGGCAATCGGATTGCGCAATGTGCCGATCCCGGCGATCTCCACCTCGATCACATCCCCGGGCTGCATCCATACTGGCGGCTTGCGCGCCCGCCCGATGCCCTCCGGCGTGCCGGTGATCAGCACATCGCCGGGTGATAGCGCCGTGAAGACGGAGACGAAGGCGATGATCTCGGCCACGGAGAAGATCATCCGGTCGGTCGAGCTGTGCTGCATGACGGTGCCATTCAGCCGCGTCGTCAGCTCCAGCCCCCTGGCCGGGTCGCCGATCTCATCCGCCGTCACGACCCAGGGGCCGAAGCCGCCGGTCTGGGGGAAATTCTTGCCCACGGTCGCGCGATGCCGTGCCTGGAAGTCGCGCATCGTGCCATCCATGAAGCAGCTGTAACCCAGCACATGGTCCAGCGCGCGGTCGCGGGGGATCGCCCGGCCCGGCCTGCCGATCACCACGGCCAGCTCGCCCTCGTAATCCAGCTCCGCCGAATGCGGCCCGCGCAGCACCGGCGCGCCATGGGCCACCAGCGAGGAGGCCAGCCGCAGAAAGATGTCGGGAGAGGTGGGCAGATCCTTGTTCTTGCCCTCGGCCAGATGGTCCAGGTAGTTGCGGCCGATGCAGATGATCCGGCCCGGATCGGGGATCGGCGGGCGCAGGGTCACGGCGGCCAGCGGTAGGCGCGGCGCATTGGGCTGGGTCGCAGGCGGCGCCCCACCGCTGGCGGTCAGCACCTCCCGCAGGGTGGTTTGGCCCCCGGCGCCCAGATCCAGGATCTCATCGCCCTCGACTATGCCCCAGCTGTCGCGGCCCTCCATGACAAAACTTGCCAGTCTCATTTCATTTCTCCTTGCGGAACCGGGGGATGGAGCGGAGGTCGGTCAGCTGCCACCCCTCCGCGCCCTTCGCGAAGCGGGCGGTGTAATCGCCGATGCTGCTGGGCATGGTCAGGGGGGCGATGCCCTTGGCATCGACCGGGCCGACATGGACCCATGCCACGGAGTAGAAGGTCAGAACGGCCGTTTCCTGCGTCTCGAAGGTGACGGTCTGGTTTGACAGCAGATGGCAGGAATGCCGGTCATCCGGCCGTACCGCCATCGCCGCCAGCAGCGCCTCCCGCCCCTGCAGGTCCACCCCGCCACGCCGCCAGACCGCGTTCGGCGTCATGATCGCCGCCATGGCTTCGAAATCCCGACGGTCCAGCGCGCCGAAGAAGCGGTTCATCTGGCCGGTGATCGCGAATTCTGCCGCGACCGCATCGGTTGTTTTAGCCATGGCTGTCTCCCTCTTTCCCTTGCGCAGCCATCAGCCGGACTGGGCGGGAAAGGGTCAACCGATTTAACCGCAATGGGTTTTTGCGTAATCCTCGTTTGACCGTGCCGGTCGGCCTATGGCTCAACGCAGGAGAAGAGAAGGGGAGAGCAGGATGAACGGCGCTGAATCTGTGGTGGCGACGCTGGTGCGGGCGGGGGTCGAGGTCTGCTTCGCCAATCCGGGAACCTCGGAGCTGCATCTTGTGGCAGCGCTGGACCGAGTTCCGGGGATGCGCTGTGTCCTGTGCATGTTCGAAGGGGGGGCGACCGGGGCGGCGGATGGCTACGCGCGGATGGCGGGCAAGCCCGCGGCGACGCTGCTGCATCTGGGGCCGGGCCTGTTGAACGGTGGGGCCAATCTGCACAACGCGCGGCGGGCGCATAGCCCGATCCTGAACATCGTGGGCGAACATGCGGGCTACCACCTGCAATATGATGCGCCGCTGACCTCGGACCTGAACGGCATCGCCAAGGCAGTTTCGGGCTATGTCGCGACCGCGCGCTCTGCCGCAACCATCGGTCAGGACGCGGCCCGCGCGCTGGCCGCCGCGCGGACGGGCGCGGGGCAGATCTCGACCCTGCTGGTCCCCGCCGATGCCGCCTGGAGCGAGGGCGGTCGGCTGGCCGATCCGGTCGCACCGCCGCCGCGCGCCAAGGTGGCGGAAGCGGCGATTGCCGATGCCGTCCGGGCGCTGGCCAAGGGCGAGGCGATGCTGTTGGTCGGCAATGGCGCGGTAATGCGGCAGCCGCTGATCCTGGCCGCCGCCATCGCACGGAAGACCGGCGCGCGGATCGCCTCGATCGGGCGCAACCCGCGGCTGGAACGCGGGGTCGGCACGCCGGTGGTCGAACGCCTGCCCAACCCCGCAGGGCCGCAGACGGCGGCGCTGTCCAGGATCCGCCAGCTGATCCTGATCGGCGAAGAGGTCCCGGTCGCGTTCTTCGCCCATCCCGACCGACCCAGCACCACGACCCATCCTGATTGCACCATCCTGCATCTGGCCAGCCCGCATGATGACATTCTCGACTGCGTGACCCGCCTCGCGGCGGAGGTCGGCGCCCGGGCCGAGGATGTGCCATTGCAACAGCTGGCCCGGCCCGAGATTTCCCCGGGCGCGCTGACGCCGGACAGCGTGGCCATGGTGCTGGGCGCACTGCTGCCGGAGAACTGCATCGTGGCGGATGAATCGATCACCGTGGGCCGCAGCCTTTATGCCCAGACGGTCGGCGCCCCGGCGCATGACTGGTTGCATCTGACCGGCGGCTCCATCGGGATCGGCATTCCCATGGCGACCGGCGCTGCCGTGGCCTGTCCTGACCGCAAGGTCATCAACCTGCAGGCCGATGGGTCGGGCATGTATACGCTGCAGGCGCTGTGGACGCAGGCGCGGGAAAATCTGGATGTACTGACCATCGTCTGGGCAAACCGCAGCTACAAGATCCTGCGGGATGAGTTGACGAACGTGGGCCTGCCCGAACCCGGCCCGACCGCGCTGAACATGCTGGACCTTGGCCAGCCGGCGCTGGACTGGGTCAGCCTGGCCAAGGGGATGGGGGTCGAGGGCCGTCGGGTCGAAGACGTCACATCATTTGCGCAGGCGGTGCGCGATGGGTTGAAGGTCAAGGGGCCTCGGTTGATCGAGGTGGTCCTGTAAGCGCGGCTACGCGCCTTACGAGGCGCGCAGCCTTCCAGCCTCGGGGCGGTGGCTCTTGCCCGCCTCCTCCAGCAGCCAATCGACGAAGCCCGAGACGGCCGGATGCGCCCGGGCCGTCTGCGGATAGACGACGTGAAACGCGTTTCCATCCGAGCAGCTGTGCAGGAAGGGCGCCACCAGCCGCCCGGACCTCAGGTCATCCTCGACCAGCGGACGCATGGCGATGGCGACGCCGAAACCGCTGGCCGCCGCCTCATACGCCATGGATGAGCTCTCGAACACCTGTTCCTCATAGCCGATGGGCCGGTCCGCGCGGCAACTGTCGAACCAGCTGTTCCAGTCGTGGATGCGGGGGGTCGATTGCAAGAGCTTCGCCTTGCCCAGATCGGTGACGCGCTTCATCGGATGGGCGGCCAGATAGGCGGGGCTGCAGACCGGCGTCAGGTTGATGTCGAACAGCCGCTCGCCCTCCATGTTGTGCGAGGGCCCGGCGAGGCGGATGGCCACGTCGATCCCGGCCTGTTCGAGGTTGACGGGCGGAACGCCCTGATTGACCAGGCTGATCTCCTGCCCCGGAAAGCGGGCATGCCAGGCACCGAGGCGCGGCACCAGCCAGCGCAGGGCGAAAGTGACCGGCGCATAGACCCGCACCTTTTCGACCAGGCGCTGCCCGGCGAAGCTGCGGGTGGCCTGGTCGATCCGGGCGAAGGCGACGAACAGCTCATCCGCGAAGCTGCGGCTTTCCGGGCTGAGCCGCACCTCGCGATAGTTCCGGTCGAACAGCGGCTTGCCCAGGTATTCCTCCAGCGCACGGATCTGGCGGCTGATCGCGCCGGGTGTCACGCACAGCTCATCCGCCGCGCGGGTGAAGCTGGAATGCCGGGCCGCAACCTCGAAGGCGCGGATCGCATTCAGTGGGGGCAGCTTCCAGGACATGTTTTCTCCTCCATTGAGAAAAACTCAGCGATCGCTGCAAAGACTACAGCAAAACAAGATCCACATGCACAATATGTTTACAAAAGATCATCCTTGCCGTCACCGAGCAAGCCATTTTCACGGCTGTCGCACCACCTCTGCGCTGCGGCATCGCGAAGCTGCTGATCTGCCCCGGAATTCCCTGATGCCCCGCCGCAGCGCGGCGCGGGCTTCTGCGATCTAAAGTCAAGTGCAAGCCAAGGAATCGTCGTTTGACCCAGCCCAGCCCTGGGGTCAAAGTCCAGTCCACACAGCGTGTTGCGGGGAGGCAAAGCGTGACGGTCCATCTGGAACTGCGGGATCATGTGGCCATCGTCCGGCTTGATCGGCCCGAGGCGCTGAACGCGATCGACCCGGAAACCCGGGTGGAACTGCGCGAGATCTTTGCCCGCATCGGCGCCGATGACGACGTGCGCGTGGTGATCCTGACCGGCACGGGCGAAAAAGCCTTTTGCACCGGGTCGGACCTGAAAAAGACCATGCCGCCCGCCGAGAGCTTCGCGCAGCAGGCCTTCGGCAACGCCTCCACCCGGCAGGCGACCCAGTCCATCACCCTGGTCCTGCGCATCCCGCAGCCGGTGATCTGCGCGATCAACGGCATCGCCGTCGCGGGCGGGCTGGAGCTGGCCATGGCCTGTGACATCCGCATCGCCGTGGACCATGCGACCTTCGGCCTGTCCGAGGTGAAGATCGGTTCGATCCCGGGCGGTGGCGGCACCCAACGGCTGCCGCGCCTTGTCGGCCTGACCAACGCGATGCCCCTCTTGCTGGGCGGCGGGCGGATCGACGCGGCCGAGGCGCTGCGCATCGGGCTGGTTTCCGACATCGTGCCGGCGGCCGAGCTGATGCCCAAGGCCCTGGCCCTGGCCGAACAGATCGCCGCCAATGCGCCGCTCGCGGTGCGGGCGGTCAAGGCGCTGGTCCATCAGGGCGGCAACCTGCCGCTGGACGAGGGGCTGGAGATGGAGCGGATGACCTTCGGCATCCTGCGCGACACCCAGGACCGGATCGAAGGCCGCCGCGCCTTCACCGAGAAACGGAAACCCGTCTACCGCGGGATCTGAAACGAACAGTCAAAATCGTGAGGGGAGGAACCCATGAAAAATGTTTCCACGAGTCTTGCACTGGCCATGGTCCTGGTCAGCACGACGGCCGCGAATGCGGCGGATCAGGCGCTGATCGACGCCGCGATGGCAGAGGGGCAGGTGGTCTGGTATACCTCGCTGATCCAGGATCAGGCCGTGCGCCCGATGGTGGCGGCCTTCGAGGCGAAATATCCCGGCATCACGGTCGAGGCCGTCACCGGCAAATCCACCGATCTTCTGCTGCGCATCACCGATGAGGTGAAGGCCAATTCGCTGCGGGCCGATGTGCATCACGGCGGCGGGGCGGCGCAGACGCTGATCGCGCAGGGGATGGTGGCCGAATTCGTGCCGGACTCCGCCGCTGCCTATCCCGATGACCTGAAGGATCCGGCAGGTCTGTGGACCGCGCATGTGGTGAACTTCCTGGTTCCCGCCTACAACACCGACCTGGTCGACGAGGCCGACGCGCCGAAGAGCTATGACGATCTTCTGGATCCGAAATGGCAGGGGCAGATCGCCTGGGCCGCCTCGATGACCCAGGGCGGGCCGCCCGGCTTCATCGGCACCGTTCTGGGCACGATGGGGCAGGAGGAGGGCATGGCCTATCTGACCAAGCTGTCCGAGCAGCGGATCATCAACGTCCCCGCCAACCAGCGGGTCACGCTGGACCAGGTGATCGCGGGCGAATACCCGATCGCGCTTTGCACCTTTAGCCACCATGCCGAGATCAGCGCGGCACAGGGCGCCCCGGTCAAATGGATCGCGCTGGAGCCGATGGTGACCAACACCGTCGATCCGATCTTCCTTCTGGCCGGCGGCCCGAACCCCAATGCGGGCAAGCTGTTCATCGACTTCGTCATCTCGGACGAGGGGCAGCAGGTCCTGGCCGATGCCGAATACATCCCCGCCAACCCTGCCTTCCGGGTGGGCGGCGTCGATGCCAGCCCGGCGGCCTTCACCCTGTCGCCCAGCGAGGTGGGAAGCCATCTGAACGATTGGATCAAGGTCTATGACGAGCTGTTCAAGTGAGCCCTGACGGGATCAATGTTGTGGCGCGCCTGAATCGGGGCGCGCCGTAGCCTGCCACATGTCTGCTCTCGGGGCGGGCCAGCCAGCACAATGACAAGACAGACAGGGAGGGTGACCGTGAGCGCCACTCAATTGGCCGCACCTGCAGAGACTGGCGCAGAGGCGCGCAGACCCGCGCGCCGCAAGGCGGCAAACTGGCGGGGGCGGGGGTGGCGGGTCCGTCTGCCGGTCTTCGCAGTCACCACGATCTTGGCGCTGCTGGTGCTGCCGCCGCTGGTCATTCTGGTCCGCACCAGCCTGACCGACTATTCCGCGCCGGGCGATGACCTGACGCTTTACAACTTCACCTCGCTCTTCGCCGATCCGCTTCTCTATGTCAGCGCCTTCAACTCGGTCCTGTTCGCGGCTTTGTCCACGCTGCTGTCGCTGATCATCGGCGCCGTCGTGGCCTGGATCGTCGAGCGCAGCAATGCGCCGTTCAAGCGGCTGGCGGTGCTGACCACGGTGATCTCGCTGGGGACACCCGCGATCCTGTATGTCTATGCCTGGGTCTTCCTTCTGGGCCGGGCCGGGCCGGTCAATGCGACCTGGCGCTGGCTGACCGGCACCCGCGACAATCTGGTCGACATCTACTCCATCCCCGGCATGGTGCTGGTCGAGGGGTTCCTCTGGGTGCCGCTGGTCTTCCTGCTGTGCAGCGCCACCTTCAAACGCCAGAACGCCGATCTGGAAGAGGCCGCCCGCATGTCCGGCGCGAATGTCTTCGACACGGTTCTGCGCGTCTCCCTGCCCATGGCGAAGCCCGCCCTGCTGGGACTGGCCCTGTTCATCTTCATCCGCAACATCGAGGCCTTCGACGTGCCGGTCCTTCTGGGCACGCCCGGCGGGATCAAGCTGCTGACCTCGGATGTTTACCTCGCCATGACGCGGGTACCGCCGGATCTGGGCCATTCCAGCGCCTTCGCGGTGATCATGATCCTGCTGGTCTCGGTCCTGCTGTATTTCTACGGCCGCGTGTCGCGCAGTGCGGACCGCTATGCCAGCGTGACGGGCAAGGGCTTCCGCCCGCGACCCTTCGACCTGGGCCGTTATCGCTGGGTCGGCGGGGCGATCATCCTTCTGAACTTCCTTCTGGTGCTGGCGGCGCCGCTGTCCGCCATCCTGTGGAACTCGGTCACGCCCTTCGTGCGGCCCTTCAGCATCGCCGCGCTGAGCAATCTGTCCGTGGGCAATTACACACAGGTGCTGACCGACCCCTACTACCTCGACATGGCGCTGAATACGGTCATTGTCGCCACCGCGGCGGCCACGGTGGCGGTGGCGCTGACCGCGGTGGTCGCCTGGTTCTCGGTCCGCAACTTCCCCGGCTCGCAGGCCCTGGAGCATCTGGTCAGCCTGCCCATCGTCCTGCCCGGGATCGTGCTGGGCGTGGCGATGATCCAGATCGCGCTGCGCACGCCCTTCGGCCTTTACGGCACGCTGTGGCTGATCGTGATCGCCTTCGTCATCCGCTACATGCCCTATGGCATGCGCTATGCGCAGCCCGGCGTCATGCAGATCCACCGCGAGCTGGAAGAGGCCGCCGGCATCGCGGGTGCCGGTCAGGCGGGGATCTTCCGCCGGGTGGTGTTCCCGCTGCTCAGCCCGGCCTTGCTGGCGGCCTGGCTCTTCATCTTCCTGCTGGCCTCCAAGGAGCTGTCGATCGCCATTCTTCTTGCAGGATCCAACTCAAAGACCATCGCCGTCGCGATGTTCGACCAATGGACCAACGGCCAGGCGGGCGAGGTCGCGGCGCTCGGCATGATCTGGACGGTGCTGATGTCCTGTCTTGCCGCGCTGATGATCTGGTTGACCGGCAAGGACAAGAAATCGGAAGGGACCCTGTGATGCACGGCAAAGACATGACGCTTGAGGTCCGCAATCTGGGCAAGCTTTACTGGCCGAAGAACGGCAAGACCCCGGGCGGTGGCATCCAGCCGATCAGCTTCAGCCTGAAGCCGGGGACCTTCTTCACCCTGCTTGGCCCCTCGGGCTGCGGCAAGACCACGACACTGCGCTGCATCGCGGGGCTGGAGCAGCCGGATGAGGGCAGCCTGCGGCTGGGCGAGACGGTGTTCTTCGATGCCGATACCGATGCCCTGGTCCCGCTGAACCGGCGCAACATCGGCATGGTGTTCCAGTCCTACGCGATCTGGCCGCATATGACGGTCTTCGAGAATGTCGCCTTTCCGCTGAGGGTGGAGAAGGGCGTGAAACGCGACAAGGCCCAGATCGCGCGGATGGTCGACGTTGCGCTGACGACGGTGGGACTGGCGGGCTATGCTTCGCGCTCGGCCACGCAGCTTTCGGGCGGGCAGCAGCAGCGCGTCGCCCTGGCCCGCGCCATCGTGCGTCAGCCGGGCCTCCTGCTGCTGGATGAACCCCTGTCCAACCTCGACGCCCGCCTGCGCGACGAGATGCGCAACGAGCTGAAGCGGTTGCAGAAGCAGATCGGCATCACCACGGTCTATGTGACCCATGACCAGCATGAGGCGCTGGAGATGTCCGATGTCATCGCCGTCATCAACGCGGGGGTCCTGGAACAGATGGGCAGCCCGCGCGAGATCTATGACCGTCCGCGCAACGCCTTTGTCGCCAGCTTCATGGGCGGGACCAACCTTTTGCCCGCCCGCACCGAGGCCGCCGTGGCCGAGGATGCGCGCCAGACCGTGCGGCTGGAGGCCGGGCAGGATGTCTCGGTCGTCTTCCCCTATGCGGTGCCCGCCGGCCGGAAGATCGCGGTTTCGGTCCGGCCCGAGGCGGTGCAACTTGCGCCTGTTGGCACGCCTTTGCCCGCCGGCTGGAACGAGCTGATCGGCAAGGTCGGCACCTCGGGCTTCCTGGGCAACATGATGCGCTACAGCATCGACCTGCCCACGGGCCGCATCGAGGCGCATCAGCCCCCCGATGCCGGATTTGCCGAGGGCGATGCCGTCTCGGTCCGCTTCGCGGCGGACAAGGCGTTGGGCCTGATCGACCAGGCGGCATGAGGGTGCGGGTATGATCGACAAGCGGGTGAAGGGCTTGGCCGAGGCGCTGGAGGGGATCCAGGACGGCTCGACCGTGCTGATCGGCGGCTTCGGGGCGGTCGGGCAGCCGGATGCCCTGGTGGATGCGCTGGCCGAGATCGGTCCGCGGGATCTGACCGTCGTTGCCAACAATGCCGGGTGGAGCCGCGAGACCGGAATCCCCCGGCTGATGGATCTGGGGCTGGTGCGCAAGATCGTCTGCTCGTTCCCCAAGGGGTCCGAGGTGTTCCGCGCGCTCTACCAGGCGGGAAGGATCGAGCTGGAGCTGGTGCCGCAGGGGACGCTCGCCGAACGCATCCGCTGCGGCGGGGCAGGGATCCCGGCCTTCTACACGCCCACCTCGGTCGGCACGCCCCTGGCCGAGGGCAAGGAGTTGCGCGATTTCAACGGCCGCCAATATGTGCTGGAACATGCGCTGACTGCGGATGTGGCGCTGGTCGAGGCCTGGCAGGGGGATCGCTGGGGAAATCTGGCCTATCGCGGCTCGGGCCGGAACTTCAATCCGCTGATGGCGATGGCGGCGCGGATGACCATCGCGCAGGTGCATCACATGGGCGATGATCCCCTGCCGCCGGAAGCGGTCGGCACGCCGGGGATCTTCGTTAACCGGGTGGTGCAGGTCGCCCCGGACTCAGCCCGCCTGATGGCGGCGATCGCAACGGCATGACAGGGCAGGCAGAGATGAACGCAAGCGACAAACCCGACCGCGACGCGGTGGCACGCCGCTTGGCGCAGGACATCCTGGAAGGCTGGTATGTGAATCTGGGCGTCGGCATGCCTACCCGCGTGGCCGAGATGATCACCGACGGGCGCGAGGTGATCTTCCATTCCGAGAACGGCATTCTGGGCATGGGGCCCTCACCCGCTGAGGGAGAGGTTGATCCCTGGCTGGTCAATGCCGGGAAGAAGCCAGTCACCCTTCTGCCCGGTGCCGCCCTCTTCCATCACGGCGACAGTTTCGCCATGATCCGGGGCGGACATCTCGACCTCTGCGTCCTGGGCGCCTTCGAGGTGTCGCAGACCGGCGACCTGGCCAACTGGACG
>JACSRN010000080.1 GCA_014879735.1 Paracoccaceae bacterium | reverse complement strand
GCCGATCATCAAGGTGCCGGGCTGCCCGCCCATCGCCGAGGTGATGACCGGCGTCATCACCTACATGCTGACCTTCGACCGCCTGCCAGAACTGGACCGCCAGGGCCGCCCGGCAATGTTCTATGGCCAGCGCATCCACGACAAATGCTACCGCCGCCCGCATTTCGACGCCGGCCAGTTCGTCGAGCACTGGGATGATGAAAACGCCCGCAAGGGCTATTGCCTCTACAAGATGGGCTGCAAGGGCCCGACCACCTACAACGCCTGTTCGACGGTACGTTGGAACGACGGGGTCAGCTTCCCGATCCAGTCCGGCCACGGCTGCATCGGCTGTTCCGAAGAAGGGTTCTGGGACCAGGGCGGCTTCTACAACCGGCTGACGAACATCACGCAATTCGGGGTCGAGGCCAATGCCGACAAGGTGGGCATGGCCGCGGCGGGCGTGGTCGGCGGCGCGGTGGCAATCCACGCCGCCATCTCGGCGCTGAAGCGCGCACAGAAGAAATCACAAGACAAGGTGGAGGGCTGAGGCCATGGGAGTGACGACGCCGAACGGCTTCACCCTTGATACCGCCGGACAGCGCGTGGTGGTCGATCCGGTCTGCCGGATCGAAGGCCACATGCGCTGCGAGGTGAATGTCAACGATCAGAACATCATCACCAATGCGGTTTCCACCGGCACCATGTGGCGCGGGCTGGAGGTCATCCTCAAGGGGCGTGACCCGCGCGACGCCTGGGCCTTCACCGAACGGATCTGCGGCGTCTGCACCGGCACGCATGCGCTGACAAGCGTGCGCGCGGTGGAGGATGCGCTTGGCATCGCCATCCCCGAGAATGCCAATTCGATCCGCAACATGATGCAGCTGAACCTGCAGATCCACGACCACATCGTGCATTTCTATCATCTGCACGCGCTGGACTGGGTGAACCCGATCAATGCGCTGCGCGCCGATCCCAAGGCTACGTCCGAATTGCAGCAGGCGGTCAGCCCCTCGCATCCGCTGTCGAGCCCCGGCTATTTCCGCGACGTGCAGAACCGGCTGAAGGCCTTTGTCGAATCGGGCCAGCTTGGCCTGTTCAAGAACGGCTACTGGGACAACCCGGCCTATCTTCTGCCGCCCGAGGCCGATCTGATGGCCACCACGCATTACCTTGAGGCGCTGGATCTGCAGAAGGAGATAGTCAAGATCCACACCATCTTTGGCGGCAAGAACCCGCATCCGAACTGGCTGGTGGGCGGCGTGCCCTGCCCGATCAACGTGCATTCCACCGGCGCCGTGGGCGCGATCAACATGGAGCGGCTGAACTACGTCAGCAGCATCATCGACAAGTGCATCGAGTTCAACCGCAACGTCTATCTGCCCGATGTGGTGGCGATCGGCGGCTTCTACCGCAACTGGCTTTATGGCGGCGGGTTGTCGGGAAAATCGGTGCTGGCCTATGGCGACATCCCCGAAAACGCCAATGATTTCAGCCCCGGCCAGTTGCACCTGCCGCGCGGTGCCATAATCAACGGCAATCTGAGCGAAGTGCTGGATGTCGACCAGCGTGACCCCGAGCAGATCCAGGAATATGTCGATCACTCCTGGTACGAATATGCCGGCGCCGAGGCCGGCAAGGGCCTGCATCCCTGGGATGGCGAAACCGCCCCGAAATTCGAACTTGGGCCGAACGCCAAGGGCACGAAGACCAATATCGAGCAGTTGGACGAAGGCGCCAAATACAGCTGGATCAAGGCGCCACGCTGGCGTGGCAATGCGATGGAGGTGGGGCCACTGGCCCGCTACGTTGTGGGCTACGCCAAGGGACACGAGGACATCAAGAACCAGGTCGACGGCCTGCTGCGCACGATGAACCTGCCGCTGTCCGCGATTTTCTCCACCCTTGGCCGCACCGCTGCGCGGGCGCTGGAATCGGAATATTGCGGCCGGCTGCAGAAGCATTTCTTCGACAAGCTGATCACCAACATCAAGAACGGCGACGAAAGCACCGCGAATGTCGCCAAATGGGATCCCTCGACCTGGCCGAAGGAGGCCAAGGGCGTCGGCGCGACCGAGGCGCCACGCGGTGCGCTCGGCCACTGGATCAAGATCAAGGACGGCCGGATCGAGAACTACCAATGCGTGGTGCCGACCACCTGGAACGGCAGCCCGCGCGATGTCGCCGGCAATATCGGCGCCTTCGAGGCCAGCCTGATGGACACCAAGGTCGAACGTCCGGAGGAGCCGGTCGAGATTCTGCGGACGATCCACAGTTTCGACCCCTGCCTGGCCTGTTCCACGCATGTCATATCGCCCGAGGGCCGCGAACTGGCCCGCGTCAAGGTCCGTTGAGGGAGGAAGCGATGAAGAAACTTGCACTGAGTGCCGTCCTCGCGACGGCGGCGGCCCCGGCGCTGGCCCATACCGGGCATGGCGCGGCCTCGGGGCTGCTGGCCGGTCTGTCGCATCCGCTTCTGGGACCCGATCACCTGCTGGCGATGCTGGCGGTGGGGTTGTGGTCGGGCTTTGTTCTGCCCCGGCGGTTCTGGGCGGGGGCCGTAATCTTTCTTGCCGCGATGGCGGCGGGGGCGGGGCTGTCCTGGGCCGGCATCGGCATCCCGCTGGTGGAGGTCTGGATCGTGTTGTCCGTGGTGGCATTCGGGCTGCTGACGGCGGTCAGCAGCCGCCACCAGCCGGCGGCGCTGACGCTTGCCTCGCTGGGCATGGTCGGGCTCTTTGCCGCCTGTCACGGTCATGCCCATGCATCAGAGGCGACCGGCCTTGCGCCGGCCTATCTGGCGGGCTTCCTGCTGTCGACCGCGATGCTGCATCTGGCGGGAATCGGGCTGGCGCGAAGGGTGGCGGCACAGCCCCTGACGCAGCGGGCACTGGGCACCGGGATCGCGCTGTCCGGTTTGTGGCTGATGGCCGGGTGATGCCATGACCAGCAACCCCTCCGATGTTGCGGCGCATGACGTCGCCCCCGAGGACCTTGCGACGATCCGCCGCCAGACCTCGGTCTATGTCTACGAGGCGCCGGTGCGGCTGTGGCACTGGATCAATGCCGCCGCAATCGCCGTTCTCTGCCTGACCGGCTACTTCATCGGCTCGCCGCCACCCTCGATGCAGATCAGCGAGGCGGTCAACCAGTTCGTCTTCGGTTATATCCGGTTTGCGCATTTCGCCGCCGGGATGATCCTGATCTTCGGCTTCCTCGGCCGCATCTACTGGGCCTTCGTCGGCAACCACCATGCGCGGCAGTTGTTCTACGTGCCGGTCTGGCGGGCGGAATACTGGAGGGAACTGCTCTACGAACTGCGCTGGTATCTGTTCCTGGTCCGCGAGCCGAAGAAATATGTCGGCCACAACCCGCTGGCGCAGTTGGCGATGTTCTTCTTCATCACCCTGGGCGTCAGCTTCATGATCGTGACCGGCCTTGCGCTTTACGCCGAGGGCGCGCAGGCGGGCAGTCTATCCGATCATCTGTTCGGCTGGGTGCACGGGCTGGTCTGGAACAGCCAAGTGCTGCATACGCTGCACCACCTGGGCATGTGGTGGATCGTGATCTTCATGATCATCCACATCTATGTGGCCATTCGCGAAGACATCATGAGCCGCCAGTCGATCGTCTCGACGATGATCTCTGGCCACCGTACCTTCAAGGACGACCGCGCGGACTGAAAAGGCCAAGACCCCCGGGCAGTGGCTGGACCGCTGCCCGGGAACCCGCCCGCTGCGCCGTCAGGCCCAGGGCAGCGAGAAGGTCTTGACGTTGGTGAAGCTTTTCATCGCCTCGATTACCCCCTCCTTGTAGCCATTGCCGCTGTCCTTGATGCCCCCGAAGGGCGACATCTCGATGCGGTAGCCCGGCACCTCCCAGATGTTCACGGTTCCGACCACAAGGCCGCGGATATAGGCCTGCATCCGGCGGAAATCGTTGGTGCAGACCCCGGAGGACAGGCCGAAGGCCGTGGAGTTCGAAATTCGCATCGTTTCCCGGTCGTCGTCGGGCACGCGGACGATGGGAACGATGGGGCCGAAGGTTTCGTCCATCACCAGTTCCGCCTCGTGCGGCACATGGTCCACCACGATCGGCGGCAGAAGGGCACCCCGCCGGCCGGGGTGGTAGAGGATTTTCGCCCCCATCGCCTCGGCCGCATGGACCCGGCGCTCGAAGGTTTCTGCCGCCCGTTCCTGCACGACGCAGCCAAGTTCGGTCGCGGGATCCATCGGATCGCCGAAGCGCAGCGCCCTTGCCCGTTCCAGCACCAGCGGCACGAAACGGTCGGCCACGCTGTCCTGCACCAGAATGCGCTTGACCGCCGTGCAGCGCTGGCCGGAATTCTTCGTCGCCCCCGCCACCGCCAGATCGGCCGCCTTTGCCAGATCTGCATCGGACAGGTCGCTGCAGATGATCAGCGGGTCGTTCCCGCCCAGTTCCAGCACCTGCCGCTTGTAGACTGCCTTGGCCGCAATCATCTTTCCCACCGGCACGCCGCCGGTGAAGGTGATCAGGTCGAAATCCGGGTTCGTGACCATTTCGTCGCCGATGTCCTGCGGCCAGCCCGTCACCACGGACAGCATCTCGGGCGGCAGTCCCGCCTCATACAGCGCATCGGCCAGCCACAGGGCGGTCAGCGGCGTCAGTTCGGTCGGCTTCACCACCGTGCAGTTGTTGGTGGCGATGGCCGGCGCGATCTTGTGGCTGACCATGTTCAGCGGATGGTTGAAGGGCGTGATCGCCGAGATTGCCCGCAGCGGTTCGCGGGTGGTGAAGATCTTGCGGGCCTTGCCGTGCGGGGTCAGGTCGCAGGAGAAGATCTCGCCATCGTCATGGATGCACATCTGCCCGGACAGGGTAAAGACGTCATAGGCCCGGCCGCATTCGTAAAGCGCATCGGCCAGCGAGATGCCCAGTTCGGCCGTGATGATCGGTGCCAGTTCCGACTTGCGGTCGGCAATGATCCGGGCTGCGTTCAGCAGGATCTTCTGCCGGTCGTAGCGGGTCAAGGCGGGTTGGTAGGCCGCGGCGATGGCGAAGGCCTCGCGCGCGTGTTCGGCCTGGCCGGCAGGAACCGAGCCTATGATCTCGCCGGTATAGGGGTAATGCACCGGCACACGGTCCTGCGTATCGACCTTGCGGCCGGCGATGCGCATCTGTTCGTGGCGGAACGGGATTGGCGGCTGTGTCACGATCACACCGCCGCCGTGCAGGCATAGAACAGGGCATCAAAATTGCGCAGGATCGGCGCCGCGGGGAGGTCGATCCGGCGGTTGACGATGAAGGGCACCTCCTGTTCCGTCAGCCCGCCATGGCTGCGCAGCGGTTCCTTCAGCGCAGCCAGGTCGTGCCGATGCGCGCTGGTGCCAAGCGTCATGTTTTCGCCCGAGATCATCACCACATCGCCGATGCGGTCGGCCGGAAGCTCGAACCGCCGCACCGCCTCGTCGCGATCGACAACCAGCAGCATCCCGGGCAGCGCCTGCAGGCTGGCGATCACCGCCGCGCGATCGGCGCCCGCCGGCAGATAGGCGGTGGCAAAGGAACCCAGCGCGCCATGATGGACGACATAGGGGTCGGTGATCGGCAGGATCACCCGCGCAGCATCCTGTCCAAGCTGCGCATCCAGATGGTCCTGCACATAGATCACGGCAGGGCTGCCATCGGGCAGATGCTTGGGTTTCATCCCGTGGTCAGCGGTCACGACAATGGCGGCCCCTGCCGCGTCAAGCTGCGCGAGATAGTGGTCGAACATGCGATAGAAGTCCTGCGCGGCGGCATCCCCGGGGGCGTATTTGTGCTGGATGTAATCGGTTGTCGTCAGATACATCACGTCGGGCCGCCACTCCTGCAGCAGCTTTGCACCCGCGGCGAAGACAAATTCCGAAAGATCCGCAGAATAGACCTCGGGCACCGGCCGGTCGAGCCAGGCGGCGGCATTGTCGATGCCGTTTGCGCCCAGCGTCGTGCTGTCCGACCGTTCCGAGGAAAAGCAGATCGCGCGCCCCTCGTCGAAGCGCAGACCCGCGCCGAGCAATGCGCGCAGCTTGTCCTTTGCCGTCACCACCGCCACCCGGGCGCCGGCCTCGTAGAACTGGCTGAAAACCGTAGGCGCGCGCAGGAAACGGACATCGTTCATCATCACCTCCTCGCCGGTTTCCGGGTCGTAGAGATAGTTGCCGCAAATCCCGTGCACGATGGGCTGGCGGCCGGTGGCGATGGACAGGTTGTTGGGGTTGGTGAACGAGGGGATCACCGAATGGGCCAGCCGGTCGGTGCCGGTCTCGCGCAGCCGGGCCAGCGTCGGCATCAGGCCGCCGGCAATGGCGGCATCCAGATAGGCCGGTTCGCAACCGTCAAGACAGATGGCGATGGCCGGCACCTTCGGCCAGGGATAGGCGCGGCCATTGGCCAGGACGGGGGGGCGAAGGGGGGCGTTCATTTCGGGTTTCCGTTTCTGGGAAAGGGAGGTCAGGCGGCCAGCCGGGTGCGTTCGGCCAGGGCCGCGGCCGGCGGTGCGGCGCTGTCGACACCCATGGCATGCAGGCTGTCGGCGGCGGCCCTGACGACGCGACGCATCACCGCCTCGTCCAGGCGGCCGATGCAGCCCAGGCGGAAGCTGTCGACCGCCGTCAGCTTGCCCGGGTAGATGATGAATCCCCGCGCCTTCATCTGCGCATAGAAGGCGGCAAAGTCAAAGCGGGGGTGGGCGGGGTTGAAGAAGGTCACGATGATCGGCGAAAGCCAGCGGTCGCCCAGAAGCGTCTCGAAGCCCAGGCCACGCATGCCCTCGACCAGCACGTCGCGGTTGCGGCCGTAGCGTGCGCCGCGCCCGGCCACGCCGCCTTCGGCCTCGTGCAGATCCAGCGCGGTCAGGAAGGCCGCGACGACATGGGTCGGCGGGGTGAAGCGCCATTGGCCGGTCTTTTCCATCGTCGCCCATTGCGCATGCACGTCCAGGCTCAGCGAATGGGCATTGCCGCGCGCAGCCTCCAGCGCGGAACGTCGGGCGATGACGAAGCCGAAGCCGGGCACGCCCTCGATGCATTTGTTGGCCGAGGAGACGAGCGCGTCGCAGGGAAGGTGCGTCACATCCAGATCGACCGCGCCGAAGGCCGACATCGTGTCGATCAGCAGCCGCCGCCCGCGCGAAGCCGTGGCCGCGGCGATCTCGGCCAGCGGGTTCAGGATGCCGCTGGAGGTTTCGCAATGGATCGCGATCACATGGGTGATGGCCGGGTCGGCATCCAGCGCCCGGGCCACCTCTTCGCCGCGCGGTGGCAGATAGTCGCCCTTGTCGATCAGCGTGAAGGCGCGGCCCATCACCCGCAGGGTCTCGGCTGCGCGCAGGCCATAGGCGCCGTTGGCCAGAACCAGCACCTTGCCGTCGCGCGGGACCAGCGTGCCCAGCATCGCCTCGACGCAATAGGAACCGGAGCCCTGCAGCGGCACGCAGGTGAACGCGCCCGTCGTATCGCCGGCCATGGCAACCAGCCGGTCGCGCAGGTTGCGGGTCATGGCCCGGAAATCCTCGTCCCAGGATCCCCAGTCCTTCAGCATTGCCTCCTTCACCGAATAGGCGGTGGTCAGCGGGCCGGGGGTCAGGAGGAAGGGTTCCCCCATCCCAGGGTCGGGAAAGGTGTGGGCGGTCATTGCGGGCCTCGTGCAGCGGAGCGTTCGACGCTGGCGGCAGGTTCCCATTCCAGAGAGCATATGTAAAATCGCTAATTCATATCTTATCATCAGCTGAACTGATGATAAGCCAGATGACAGCCCGACGAAGGGGGATGCGATGCGGCATGTTCAACTGCGGGCCTTCCACCACGTCGCCATCAGCGGTGGTTTTTCCCGCGCGGCCGAGCAGCTTTTGCTGACCCAGCCGGCAATTTCCGATCAGGTGCGCAAGCTGGAGGAAGAATACGACGTTCTGCTCTTCAACAGGCAGCGCAAGCAGGTGACGCTGACCGAAGCCGGCGAAGGGCTGTTGCAGATCACCCGCCGGCTGTTTGACAGCGAACAGCAGGCGCTGGATTATCTGCTGGAAAACAGGGCCTTGCAGGCCGGGCACCTGCGCATCGTCGCCGACAGCGCGCATCATCTGCTGCATATCCTGGCAACCTTTCGCGAAAGATATCCGCGGGTGACGGTCTCGGTCCGGTCGGGCAATACCGAAACGGTGGTCGGCCTGCTGTTTCGCTATGAGGCCGACCTCGGCATCTTGGGCGAGCGCCCGGAACTGGCGCATTTCGACTGCGAGGTTCTGGGCACTTCGCCGATCATCGCTTTCGTGGCGCGCGGTCATCCGCTGGCCGGCGCCGGGCGGCTGGCGCTGACGGATCTGCCGGCGCATCCGCTGGTGCTGCGCGAGCGCGGTTCGAAGACGCGGGCGAAGCTGGAACAGGCCGCGCGCGCCGCGGGGATCGACCTGACGCCGGCAATCGAGGCGGAGGGGCGTGAAGCGGTGCGCGAGATCGTCGCCTCCGGTGCGGGGATCGGCTTCGTTTCGCAGGCCGAATTCGGCAAGGACCGGCGGCTGGTTCCGATCCGGCTTGACCCCGATGCCGGGCTGATGATGGACGAGGCGCTGATCGCCCTGCGCGAACGGCATGGGGCAAAGCTGGTGCAGGCCTTCTTCGCCGTCGCCCGGCAGTTGCGCGGCGGCTGATGCAGACAGGGTTGCACGGCACGATCCGTCCGGGCCAGGATGGGCGCGGGCGCGGGGGGGTAATGATGCGGATCGGATATGTGACAAGCGACACGCCGGGCCTGGTCGACCGCGTGCTGGCCGAGGTGGCCGATCGCGCCATGGCGGCCGGGCTGGCACTGGCAGGGGCGATTGCGGAACCGGCGGCCGCGTCACAAGGCTGCCGGATCGTGCTGCGCGTTCTGCCGGCCGGGCCGGTGCGCGATGTCAGCCTTGGCCCGGATGCCGGCGCCACGGCCTGCAGGCTGGATGCCGGCGCGCTGGAAGGCCTGGCGCTGGAGGTCCTGGCCGGGCTTCCCGATGCGCAGGCGCTGATCGCGAACAAGTTCGGCAAGCAAGAGGCCGCAGGGCGCGGGCTGGTCGGTGCGATGGGCATGGCCTGCGAACGGGGGATTCCGGTTCTGCTCGGTGTCGCACCGGAATGGCGTCCGGCCTTCCTGGCCTTTGTCGAAGATCAGGCCGAGGCGCTGTCCGCCGACCCCGATCTGGTGTTCGGCTGGCTGGCCACCGGAGTTGCCGCTAGCGTGCCGCCGCCACCTGCGCCGCCAGCCCGCGGGTGATGCTGCCATCGGGCGGCAAGAGCGGGATGAGGCAGGCCTGCAGCGCGTGATACAGATCCGGCTTGCCGGCAAAGACGCGCGTGACCGGGCGCAGGTCATCGTCCAGTTCGGGATGCCAGCCGCCATGGGCGGTGTCGATCAGATGCCGGGCTGTGAAATCCCAGATCCGGCGATACCAATCCTCGAACCGCCGGTCGCCGCCGGATTTGCGCAGCACCGCCGCGGCGCCGATGCCCTCGGCGCAGGGCCACCAGTAGCGGTCGCTGCGGGCGGCGCGGTCGTCCCAGTCGAGCGTATAGTAGAACCCGCCCCCCGCGTCATCCCAGCCGATGTTGCAGGTGTGCAGGAACAATGCCCGCGCGGCCTCGGGCATCCAGCCCTGCCGGCGCTGCCCCAGCTCCCAGAGCTGGATCAGCAGCCGGCTCCATTCCAGCGCATGGCCGGGCGTGGTTCCGGCCGGGCGGAACATCGGGCTGCCTTCGTAATCGGGGTCCAGGCTCCAGTCGGCGCGAAAATGTTCGGCCACCCGCCAACCGAGCGCGCGGGCATGACGGTCGATGATCAGCCCGGCAATACGTTCGGCCATGGCCAGATAGCCCGCCTCGCCCGTCGCTTCGAAGGCGGCCATCAGCGCCTCGGTCAGATGCATGTTCGAGTTCTGGCCGCGATAGTCGCCGAGGGGCTGCCAGTCGGCACTGTATTCCTCGGTCGTGGCGCCGGCGGCATCGTCCCAGAAGCGGGTCTTCAGCACGGCTGTCGCATCGGCAATCAGCGCATCGGCGTCCGGGTGGCCCACCACCTTTGCCGAAGCCCCGGCCAGCAGCACGAAGGCATGGCCATAGGCCTGTTTCGTGGCATCGACCGGCCCGGTATCGTCGACCGACCAGAACCAGCCGCCATGCGCCCGGTCTTCGTGATGGCCACGCAGGAAGGCCATGCCGTGATCGACCATCCGGTCGGCGCCGGGCAGGCCCAGAAGATGGGCAATGGCAAAGCAATGCACCATCCGCGTGGTTTCGTGCAGATGCCGGACCGTTCCATTCCCGCCGGGTGCGGGCAATGGCCGGCCGGACGTGTCCAGAGCGAAGAACCCGCCCGCGGGGTTCAGCGCCGCGCCGAAGAAGGTGATCAGCCCGGCTGCCTGCGCCATCAGCCAGTCGCGGTGCACCGGCCGTTCGGTCAGATCGATGCCGCCCGTTCCGATCCAGCCCTCCGCCATGCCCTGTCCTTTCCGCGCTGCTGCCCCGTCAGCGGCAGATGATCCGAAGGACAGCCCGCGCGCAAGGGCGCACGATGACTGGCCGTGCACAGGCAAGACACGGCCAGAACGAAGACTGCAGCTTGCAGGCGGTGCCGGCACCGCTCCCCGGCATCAGGGGGCGCGGCGCCGGTCGCGGATCAGATCGACGATTTGATCCAGTTTTCCAGCACACCCTTCGGGGCGGCACCGATCTTGCTGGAGACCACCTCGCCGTCCTTGAACAGGAACAGTGCGGGAATGCCGCGCACCCCCAGCATGGCCGGGCTGTCGGGGTTTTCGTCGACGTTGATCTTGGCGATCTTCACCCGGCCGGCATATTCCGTGGCCAGTTCCTCAAGTGCCGGCCCGATCTGGCGGCACGGTCCGCACCATTCGGCCCAGAAATCCACGACAACCGGGATATCCGACTTGCGGACCTCGGCGTCGAAGGTGGAATCGCTGACGGCAACGGTAGCAGCGCCCATTGGCGTATCTCCTGAAAGCTGATGTTGGTCGAAAACGTAGGTGCGGGGGGGGCGGGCGTCAAGCAGGCCCGGCCCGCAACAGTGCCGCAGTCACGTTTGCGGGAGGAAGTGGCATCAGGACAGGCCCCCGCGTCCAGAGGATTGCGGTCTCGATTCGGCGGCCGGGATAGATGGCCGCCAGCGCATGGGCATAGGCGCCAAGCTGGCGCAGATAGGCCTCGGGCACCTGATCGGCACCGGCCGGCAGCACGGCATTCGACTTGAAGTCGATGGCGATCACCCGGTCGGGCAGCACGACCAGCCGGTCGATGGCCCCGTCAAGCACGGCGCCCTGCCAGGGGGCGGCGATTTCCACCTCGGCCAGGCTTTCGGGGCCGAAGATCCAGCCGAGTGCCGGCTCGTCGAGAATCGCCACAGCCTCCGACAGCAGGTCTTCGGGCGCCCGCAGTCGCTGGGCCAGTGCCGCACGGTCCGCGGCGGGCAGGCCGCTCAGGTGCTGCAGCAACAGGTGCAGCAGCGTACCGCGTGCGCGTGCGCCATCCGAAGGCGTCTCGGCCGCGTCGGCCCCGGCCGCGGGGTCTGCCATCGTGGCCGGCACGATCTTCTCGCCGCCAAGGTCCGAGGGGCTGCGCGTCGCGGGCTGCGGTGGCGGCGGCGGGGCGGCATGGCCGAGCCAGGGCGGCAGATCGTCGGGCAGGATCGGCGGGACGCCCTGGGGCGCCGGATCGGGCCAGTCGCCGGATTGGTGGCGCAACCGGCCCTCGCCCAGGGCGGTGGTCGGCATGCCGGCAATGGCATTGCTCAGGATGCCGTGCCACGAGCTTTCGGAAGCCTCGCCTGCGGCCGCAATGATCAGCCAGCATTTCGCCCGCGTCATCGCGACATAGAGAAGCCGCAGGTTTTCCGCCTCGCGCAACAGCGCGCGCGCCGCTTTCAGCGCTGCCACCGCGGGCGGATCCTCGGCCTTGCGGCCGGCCCAGGTGGCCAGACCCGCGGAAAGCGGCAGGATCAGGTCCTTCTCGCGCGAGAGGTCGCGGTCGGCGGTTTCGGGCAGGATCACCACCGGCGCCTCAAGTCCTTTCGCGCCATGTACCGTCATCACCCGGATGACCTGTCCCTCGCCCTCGGCCTGCCGTTTCACCTCGACCTCGCCGGCGGCCATCCAGACCAGAAAGCCGGTCAGGCTGGGCACCTCGGCACGTTCATAGGCCAGCGCCTGCTGGCAAAGCTCGTCCAGCGCATCCGCTGCCTCTTCGCCCATGCGGCCCAGAAGGCGCTCGCGTCCGCCGTGGCGCGTCAGAATGCGGTCGATCAGTTCGAAGGGGCGCAGATATTCGGTCCAGCGCCGCAGGTCGTTCAGCATCGCCAGCGTCTCGACCTCGTCCGCGGCACGCAGGGCTTCCCACAGATACCCCTTGCGCGGTTGCGCCAGCGCGAAAAGCCGCTGCTCCGACCAGCCGAACAGCGGCGAGCGCAGCGCCGTGGCAAGGGCCAGATCGTCCTCGGGGGTGTTGAGAAAGGTCAACAGCGCCAGGATGTCGCGGACGGCGAGTTCTTCGGTCAGGGTCAGCCGGTCGGGGCCGGAGATCGGCAGTCCCTCGGCCTTGCAGGCGCGGATCAGCGCCTCGAACAGCGCTTGCCGGCGCTGGACCAGGATCAGGAAATCCCCCGGCCGGACGGGGCGAAAGCCGTCCTTGTCGGGAATCTGTTCTCCCGCCTGCAGCATCCGCCGGATCTCGGCCGCGATCTGGCGGGCCAGAACGATGGGCGCATCCGTTTCGCCCTGCATGTCGACCGGATCGAACCAGTCGCCGGCTTCGGGTCTTTCCGGCTTGGGCACCACGGGCCAGATGTCCACCCGCCCCGGCATCGCATCGTGAAAGGCGCGATGGCGGAAGGGGCCGCCCAGGGCCACCTCCAGCGTGCCCGGAAAGGCGCGGTCGACCAGATCGAGGATCGCCGGCGCGGAGCGGAAGGAATGGACCAGTTCCCCCTGCCCAAGCGGCGCGCCAACCGCGTCGAAACGGCTGGCGAAATCGGTCTTCACCCGGTCGAACCCGACCACGTCGGCACCCTGGAAGGAATAGATCGACTGCTTCTTGTCGCCCACGACGAACAGCGACCGCGGCACAGGCCGCGCGCCCAGCCCGGCGGTGAATTCCTCGGTCAGCGCCGCCACGATCCGCCATTGCGCGGGGCTGGTGTCCTGCGCCTCGTCCACCAGCACATGGTCGATCGACCCGTCCAGCCGGTAAAGCACCCAGGGCGCCGTGCCCGGATCGGCCAGCAGCGCCGAGGCGCGGGTGATGAAATCGTCAAAGTCTAGCCAGCCCTGCACGGCCTTTGCGGCCTCGTAGCGGGCGAGGAAGGCGGCGGCGAAACGGTGCAGCGCCTCGGCCTTGCGATAGGCCTGAAAGGCAAGGCGCAGCGGGCGGGCATCGGCCACGCGCCCCATCAGGGCGTGAAGGTGGGCCAGTCGGTCCCCCAGCGCGGCACGGGTGGATTTGGTGGGGAACCGCTCCAGCTTCGGCTGGCCCGCATTCTCTCCCGTCTTGGTCAGGAAGACACCTTCCAGCCGTTCCAGCGCCGCCAGATCAGGCGTTGCGGGCAGCAGGGCAAGCGTCCGCCCTGCCGCCTGATCCGTCGCCGACCCGGCCAGCAGCGGTGCCACCAGCCCGGCCAGCAGTGCCGCATCGCCGGGGCCAAGGACCTGGCCCAGCAGCGCCGCCTCGTCGAGAGCCAGCGGCACGCCGAAGGCCTGGCGAAGCGCGGCATCCCCGGGCATCCGCGCCAGATCGGCGCGGCGGGCGGCGACCTGGGCCAGAAAACCGTCGACGGCCTCGCCCACCTCGGGCAGGACGGCATCGAGAAGCCGGACCTCGTGCCCTTCGGCCATGGTGTCGAGGATTTCGGCGCGCAACAGCGTGGCGGAACGGTCGTCGAGTTCGCGAAAGGCGGGGCTGACGCCGGCCTCCAGCGGAAAGCGACGCAGAAGGCCGGCGCAGAAACTGTGAATGGTCTGGATGCGGATGCCACCCGGCGTTTCGATCGCGCGGGCAAACAACTGGCGGGCCAGCCGCAGGCGGCTGGCATCCGGCACGACTTCGCCCAGATCGGCCAGATTGCCGCGCAGCGCGCCGTCTTCGGCCATCGCCCAGGCGCCAAGACGCCTGAACAGGCGGTTCTGCATCTCGGCGGCGGCGGCCTTGGTATAGGTCAGGCACAGGATGTTCTGCGGATCCACCCCGCGCAGCAGCAGCCGCGCCACCCGGTCGGTCAGAACCTTGGTCTTGCCGGAACCGGCATTGGCCACCAGCCAGACATTCGCATCGGGATCGGCCGCGGCGATCTGGGCGGCGCCTGCGGCATTCGGTGCGGTCATGACACGTCCTCGGGGAAGGCAGGGTCGGTGATCGCCCATTCGCCATGGCGGGCAAGGTCGTCGTAATCGCCCGTCGTTGCCATCTCGACCATGGCGCGGCGCGAGGTATAGCCGCGCCCGGGGTCGCGATAGGCAAGGACGAGACGGCGAAACTCGTCCAGCACCGCTGCAATCTCGTCCGAGGTCAGGTCGGCGGCAATCTCCTTCAGGTCGCGTTTCAGCTGGACATAGGCGATGCTGGCTTCGGTCTGCGGCCCCACTTCGGGAAAGGCACCAAGATGGGCCATGACGGCCGCCAGATGCAACTGCTTGGCAAAGGCCTTCTGCTGCGGCTTCGACGGCGGCGCGCCGGTCTTGTAATCGACGATGCGGATGCGACCATCGGCCATCAGGTCGATCCGGTCGGGCTTGCCGACCAGGGTGAAATCCAGCCCCGGCACCTCGACCGCATATTTCCGTTCCAGCGAGACGGCGGTGCCCCCGCCCTCGATCACGCTTTCGGCGAAGGGGCGGGCCAGATCGGCCATCCGGGCACGCCAGATCGCCCGCGTGGCGGGCCAGGGCACATCGCGAGCCAGGATCTCGTCTGCGATCCGCATCAGCAGGGTGGCCGCGGCGGCGGGATCGAGCGGCACGGCCTTGCGCAGAAAGGCCTCGGGCACCCGGTGCAGCACTTCGCCGCGCAGGCGGGCATCGGCCAGCGGCCGCGCGGCGGGCAGCGGGTCCAGTCGCAGGACATGCCGGGCATAGATTGCATAGGGGTCGCGGATCAGCCGCTCCACCTCGGTCAGGGACAGCCGCGCGGGGCGCAGGTGCAGCGGCGGCCGGGGAGAGGGGCGGCGGACGCGCGGCGCGGGCTGCGGCCGCTCCAGCGCTGCGGCCTGCCGCAGCAGGCGCGTGCCACGGTCGCGCATTGCCGCCAGTGCCGCCGGTCCGTCGCCGGCGGCCAGCCCGTCCAGCAGGTTCGTCAGCCGGTTCAGCCAGCGGGCGGGCACCGTCTCGGCCTCGGCATCGCGCCGCGCCCGCGACAGCACCACGCGGGGCGCGCCGGCCGCCATCTGGAAATCATGCGCCGACAGACCGATGCGGCGCTCGGGCAGAAGAAGTCCGGCCTCGATCCGCATCCGCCGGTTCAGCCAGGGGTCGGGCGCGGGCTGGGCCGGCCAGACGCCTTCGTTCAACCCTGCAAGGATCACCAGATCGGCACCCAGCACCCGCGCCTCCTGCGGCCCGAGGATCTGCACCCGCGCATCGGCCACCAGCGCCTCGCGGACCTGGCCGCGCGAGAGAACGCCGTCCAGCAGCGCGCTGTAGTCACCCGGCGACAGGATGAACCCGGCCGGTGCCTCCCGGGCCAGCTCCTCCATCGCCGCCAGCGCCTCGCCCCCCGCCGCCTGCAGCCAGAGTTCCCCGGTCCCCTCCTCTCCCGTACCGCGGGCCAGCGCCTCGGCAAGGGTCCGGTGACGGGCGACCAGATCGGCCAGGGCCGCCCCGCCCGGCAGGGCCAGCGCCGACAGGACGGCGCCCAACCGCTCCGCCCAGAGGGCGGCCAGCGGTTCCTGCCGGGCGGTGGCCCAGGCGGTCAGCGCCGCGACATCGGGAAAGGCCGGGCCATGGCGGCGCAGGTGAAGTTCCAACTCGCGGGTCAGCAGAAGATGCGGCCCGCGTTCGCCGCCGGTGAAGGCAAGGGGATGTTTCAGCAGTGCCAGGATCTCGTCCGGCATCAGCCGCCGGCCCATCGCCCGGGCGACCAGCCGCAGCAGCCGGCCGGGCGGGGCATGGATCAGCGGCTGGCCCGCGGAATCGTCGGGCACCAGCCGCCAGCGGTCCAGCGCGGCTGTCACGCGGCGGGTCAGTTCGCGGTCGGGCGTGATCAGCGCCGCGCTCTGGCCGTCTTCGACCGCCTGCCGCAATCGCAGCGCGATGGCCTGCGCCTCGGCGCGCGGCGTCGGCGCCTCGATCAGCGTCAGCCCGGAGGTGGCTTGCGCCAGATCGCCCAGGGCCGGCCCCTCGGCGATCCACTGATCGGTGACGGGGGCAGGCCGCAGCGCCAGCGAAACCAGCGCATTGCGGGCGGGATCGGGGGCCGGCGCGCTATCCCAGTCCCGCACGGCGCCGGGCGCGATTCCCAGCGCCTGCGTCAGCCGGCGATAACGGTATTGCGGATGGTCCTCCTGCCCCGTTCCCACGTCCATCGCCTGCCAGACCGGATCGGGCAGCGTGCTGTCAAAGCCGGGCAGGACCAGCGCACCTTGCGGCAGCCGTGCCACGGCCCGCATCAGCAGTGCCGTCGTTCCGCGCGATCCGGTCGAACCGGCTACGATGACCGGGCCCCCGGGGGGCATCGCCTCCCAGGCGGCGACCTGTGCCTCGGTCGCCGCGCGCAGCCGCGCCTCGGCGTCGGGGGAAACGGCGGGGTCGAAGAACTGCTCGACCAGGGCCAGAAAGCGTTGACTGCGGCCCCAATGCGCCGCATGGCCGGCCATGTCGAGCTGCGACAACACCTTCGGTGCCACCCCCTCGGCGCGCAATTCGTCCATCAGGGCGGCAAGACTGTCGGCAAGGCCGTAAAGCGCGCTGCGGGGGGCAAGGTCGGGGCGGGCCGTCAGCAGGCGATCGACCAGCACGGCAAGCTCCAGCCGGCGGCCAAGGGCCGAGATGGCGGGTCGCCCACCGGAAAACGGATCTTCGGCAAGCTCGGTGACAAGCCGCAGCCTTGGCAGCAGAAGTGCGCCGCGGGCGAGGAACGCCTCGCGCAGGCGCCGACGCATGCGCTGGGTGTTGAGATAGAGCGTGACGCGGGCCAGAGCCTCGGGCGGCGCAGAGCCCAGCCGGCGGACCAGCCCACCGGCCAGCCGGGCAGGAAAGTCGGCGCCGGGCGGCAGGGCGAAAACATGCGGCCCGGCCCCGGGAAAGAGCGGGGGATCAGAGGCGCGCGCGATCATGACAGCAGGGCCTCGGCCTCGACCAGCCCTTCGGGCGACCCGACGTCGCACCATTGCCCGGGATAGGGCAGGCCGAACAGGCGGCCCTCGGCGATCATCCGGTCCCAGAGCCGATTGAGCGAGAACACCTCGTCCGCGATCTGTGCCAGCCCATCGGGAACCAGGATCTGCGCGCCCAGATAGACGACACCCTCGGCGCCGCTGGCGCGTGTCAGGCTGCCAGTGGCGTCGATCCGGAAATCTGCATTGCCGGTCCGGCCCCGCACGCGCCCGCGGTCGAGCGTCAGCAAAAGCCCGTCCATGCGGGCCGGATCCCAGGCCTCGGCCAGCAGGCGCAGCGGGTTCGGGCCGCGCCAGACCACATCGGGGTTCAGTGTCATCACCGGGCCGGGCCCCAGCAGCGGCAGCGCCTTGCGCAGCCCGCCGCCGGTTTCGAGGATGCGCGTGCTCTCATCGCTGAGGGCCACCGGGCGACCCCGCAGATGCGCGGCGATCCGGGCGCCGAGGTAATGGATGTTCACCACCACCGGCCCGGCGCCGGCCTCCGCGGCCAGATCGAGTGCGCGGTCGATCAACGGCCGGCCGCCGAGGCGAAGCAGCGGCTTGGGCAGGTCGGCGGTCAGGTGCCGCATCCGGGTGCCGAAGCCGGCGGCGAAGATCATCAAGGGGAAGCTTCGCTGCCGCATCGGGCACGGATCCTTTCGATGGCCCGGGGGTCGGGCGGCGGCAGGACGGCACAGGCCGCATGCAATTCGGCCAGTGCTGGATGGGCCAGGTTGCGCTGCAACTGACCCCAGACCCGCGGCAGATGCGCCAGATATCCGGGTTTGCCGGCAACCAGACAAAGTCGCGCGAAGACCCCCAGGATGCGAAGGGCCCGCAGCGCGCCCAGCGTGGCGATGGCAGGGGCAATCCCGGCCGCGGTCTGCCCGCGGGCGTTGGCAAAGCGGGCGATGACGGCCGTCTCGGTTTCCGGTGCGATGTCGCGCCGGGCATCCTGCAGCAGCGACACGAGGTCGTATTCCGGCTGGCCCATCTGCGCGAGCTGGAAATCCAGCAGGCCAAGCCGCGCAAGGCCCCGGCGCTGCGGCAGCCAAAGCAGGTTGCCACCGAAATAATCGCGCAGGATCAGGACGCGGGGTCCGTCCGCATGGGCCGCCAGCGCCGCGGCCAGCGCCACGGTGATCGGCGCCGCCTCGGGGGCGGTGCCGGTGACGGCGCGGGCATAGACCTCGGCTGCGATGGCGGTGGTCGCGGCCCAGTCGGCGGCGGAAAGATCGGGCAGGTCCGGCGGCTGTATCGGCGGTGGCGCGGACTGCAGATGCAGCAGGACCTCGGCCGCGAGCGTCAGAAGCGGGCGCTCGCGGCCAGGATCTGCAGCCACCAGCGTGTTGACGAGACCGTCGCCCAGATCCTCCAGCAGGACAAGGCCGCGCGGGACATCGGCGTGCAGCACCGCCGGCGGTGAAAGGCCAAGCCCGGCAAGGTGATCCGCGATGCGCAGGAAATCGGCGGCATCGTCGCCGCAGCCGGGTGGGGCATCCATCAGCACGGCGGCATCGCCGCCCCGGTCGAGCCGTTCGTAGCGGCGGGCCGAGGCATCGCCGGCCAGATGCATGCGCCGCGCCGCGCCCCAGCCTGCCGCCTGCAGGAAGGCCTGTTTTTCGGCGTCGCGCTGGGTCACGCCCCGACCCCGAGACACTGCAGAAGCGCGGCTGTCGCGCCGGCAAGCGTGGCGCGGCGGCTGTCGCCCTCGGGCTTCAGGCGCAGGGTCATCGCGCCGCCGGGCCGCAGGCTGCCCAGTCGGTCGGGCCATTCGATCAGGACGATGGCCGCTTCCATGGCCTCGACAAGGCCGAGTTCCTCGACCTCCGACGGGTCGGTCAGCCGGTAGAGATCGGCATGCCAGATCACGGCGTCGGGGGTATCGTAGGTCTGTACCAGCGTGAAGGTGGGCGAGGGCACTTCGGTTTCCTCGCCCGCCCGGGCACGGATCGCCGCGCGGGCGATATGTGATTTTCCTGCGCCGACCGGGCCTTCCAGCAGGACGGTCATGCCCGGGTTCAGGCAGCGGCCCAGCCGCGCGCCGAACAGGCGGGCGTCCTCGTCGGTGGCGAGCAGGAATTCGGGTGGCTTGGCGGCGCACATGGCGTAAATCTAGCGGTTCGCCCCGCAGGTGCAAGGTGCCGGCGGTCAGGCAATGCGCATGGCCAGCGCGGGCGGGTCTGCCGGCGGCGCATCGGGGCGCTGCGGGTCGAACCTGAAGCTGACCAGGGTCGACCCCTGGGGCAGCGGCGCCACCCGGCAATCGATCCGGCGGCCGTCGTTCAGCCGGGTTTCGCCTGACCAGCCCTCGCGCGGGCTGAAGGTGCCGATCGATCCGGCAAGTTCGGACCACAGCAGGCCCGGGGCGCTGGCCTCGCGCCAATGGGCCAGCGCGCCGGTGCTGTCTGTGAAGGGCAGCACGCCGCCCGTGGCCCAGAGTTCATGGAACGCGGGGTTGGCCTGCACCAGCCGACCGTCGCGGGCGAAGACGGCCACCGCCTCCGGCAGGGCGTCGACCACGGCCTGCGCCGCCTCAATCTCGGCCCGGAAGCGGCGGGTGCGGGTCATCTCGGTCGAGATGTCCTCGATCATGAAGGCCAGCGCGCCATTCGGATGCGGGCGCCCGGTGATGCGGTAGGTCTGGCCCTTGGGTAATGTCCAGGTGTCCTGAAACAGGCCCGAGGCGGCGGCCTCTTCCATCTCGACGATCTGCCGGCGCCAGCTGCGGTAATCGCGTGGTTCGGGGATCATCGAGCGTTCGCGCATCGCGTCGAGGACCGCCGCGAGCGTGGGCCGCGCAACCAGCGTTTCGGCCGGCAGGCCGGTCAGGTCGATCAGCGCGGGATTGAACATCTGCAGCACCCGGCTGCCGTCAAAGACGGCAAGGCCGATGGGCAACTGGGCAAAGGTCTTGGTCAGGGTATGCTTGAATTCGGTCAGCGTGGTTTCGGCCTGCACCAGCCGGTCGGTCGGAAAGGCATAGAACTGCTGCTGCCGATCGGCCGGGACGGCCATGACCTCGTAGAAACGGACCTCCGACGGCAGCGCCAGCCGGCGTCGGGCCGAGGTCTTGCCGGTGGCGGTATCGGCGCCGAACAGCGCGGGAAGCGGCCAGGACAGTTCCTTGCCGGGCTCGGCCAGTTCGCCCAGAAGGCGCATATATTCGCCATTGGCCCAGATCACCCGGCCATCGGCCGCCTCGCGCCAGATCGGCATCGGCGCCTGGGCCAGCGTCTCGCGCAATGCGCCGAGTTCATCGAGCAACACCGATTCGGCGGCCGCATCGGTGCCAGGTGCCGTGCCGTCGCCCTGAAGCAGCGTCAGGCGGGTCAGCCCGCCCAGATGTTCCGCCCGCAGCGCCAGCGGCGGTGACACCTCCTCATGCGCGCAGAGGACGAACCGGCCTTCGCGCGCCAACCCCTCCAGCCGGGAGGTGAGACCGGGAAAGACCGGCTCCAGCCGGATCAGCGTGCGAAACCACGGCCCGCCGGATTCCACGACCGAATCGATCATCGCACGGGCCGGGGGCGTGGCGTCGACCAATGTCTCGCCGTCGAAGAGAAGGACAGTCCCCGCAGTCTGGGCGGTGAAGATCGAGGTTGCGGAGGCGGCGCTGCGCAGCGTCAGCGCCGAGACAGCCAGCAGCGCGGCCAGCGCAACCAGTACGGCCGTGACCACCATGCCCAGCGCAAGCACGAATTCCACCAGCCCGACCTCTTTGTCAGTTTTCGCAGTCCGTCTCGGCAGCAAGGCTAGCGGCGGTGACGTTAACGGGTCGTTAACGGGGAGCCGTCAATAGTCGAAAGGCTGGTTGCGGGCGGCGGTCAGGTTGTGCGGGGCCCGGATGTCGGACAGCGACCAGACCGCCTCGACAACGGCGCCGCAGCGGGCGGGCCGCTCGTCGGGGGCAAGAAAGGGATCGGCGGCATTGGCAAAGGTCAGCGTCGCGCCGGTGCGTTCGAGCAGGGTCTTGGCGATGAACAGGCCAAGGCCCATGCCTTCGTATTCAGGGCGCTGGTGTTGCGGCCGGTCGTCGCGACGGGCGCGGACGAAGGGGTCGCCGATGCGGCCGATGACCTGGGGCGGGAAGCCCTCGCCATCGTCGACGATGCGGACAAGCAGGCGGCGCGCCGTCCATTCGCCCTCGACCCAAACGGTGGTGCGGGCGAAGTCCACCGCGTTCTGGATCAGGTTGCGCAGCCCGTGGATCACCTCAGGCCGGCGCAGCACGACGGGCTGCTGCGGATCGGCCTCGGGTCCGGGCTGCAGGTCGAAAATCACGGTCTTGCCACGCACCAGATGCGGCTCGGCCGCCTCGCGCAGCAGCGTCTCCAGCGGGGCTTGCCGCAGGTGCAGGTCGTCTTTGCCCGCGCGACCCATACCATGCAGGATATCGCGGCAGCGGTCCGCCTGTTCGCGGATCAGCTTCACATCGTCGTACAGATCGGGCTGGTCTTCCAGCTCGCTCATCAGTTCGGAACTGACCAGCTTGATCGTCGCCAGCGGCGTGCCCAACTCATGCGCCGCCGCCGCGACCACGCGGCCCAGATCGGTCAGCTTCTGTTCGCGGGCCAGTGCCATCTGGGTGGCCAGCAGGGCATCGGACATTGCGCGCGTCTCGGTTGCAACCCGGCGGGAATAGATGCCGAGAAAGACGATGCCGACGACAATCGCCGTCCAGAACCCGATCTCGAACAACCGCGGCACCGCGAGGGGCGTGCCATCCGGCAGGATCATTGGCCGCGACAGGATCGCCACCACCGAAACCAGCGCGATTGCCGAGGTGCCGAGAATCAGCGTCGAACGCAGACCGAGCGCGCTGGCCGAGATGGTGACGGGGGCGAGGATCAGAAGCGTGAAGGGATTTGTCAGCCCGCCGGTGGCGCAGATCAGCAGGCACAGTTGCGCCAGGTCGAACAGCAGCAGGACAAGCGCCTGCACCTCGGTCAGGCGCTTGTTTTCCGGGAAGAGAAAGACCGCGAGCAGGTTGACGATGATCGAGGCCCCGACGGCCAGATAGCACAGGCCCAGCGGAATGGAGATTCCCAGCCCCCGGCTGACGATGGTAATGGCGACAAGCTGTCCGGCAATCGCCAGCCAGCGCAGATGGATCAACGTGCGCAGCCGGATCGAATTCGCCCCCGAGGCGGAAAACAGCGGGTCCATACCGTCTTGTCTCATTCCCAGGGGGCCTTTCGGGTAGACGCGCGCATTGTTAGGGAGGGTGGCGGATGCGATCAATGCCCGATGCCCGCAGGAAGCGCGAGACAGGAGAGCGGACGATGTCGAAATTCTTCGCAATTGGAGCGGTGGTGATCACCGTCGCGGCCCTGGGGGCGATGAGCGGCTATGTCTGGTTTGGCCGGCAGGATGACGCTTTCGCGGCCTGCCGGCAAGCCGAGGCCGGTGGCGCCGCCATCGGCGGGCCGTTCAGCCTTGTCGACAAGGCCGGCGCCACTGTCACGGACAAGGAGGCGATCACCGGGCCGACGCTGGTCTATTTCGGCTACACATTCTGCCCCGATGTCTGCCCGCTCGACATGTCGCGCAATGCCGAGGTGGCGGACATGATGGCGGCAGAGGGCCGCAAGCTTGGCCTCGTCTTCATCACGGTCGATCCGGCACGCGATACGCCGCAAGTGGTGGGAGAGTTCGCCGCGAACCACCACCCCGATGCCATCGGCCTGACCGGAACGGTCGATCAGATCACGGCGGCGGCCAAGGCCTACAAGGTCTATTTCAAGGTGAATGATGACGGTACAGACTATTATCCGGTCGATCACACGGCGTTTACCTATCTGATGGTGCCGGGAACGGGTCTGGTGGATTTCTACAGGGTTGATACCTCTGTGGAAGATGTGGCAAAAAGCGTCTCCTGCGCAATGGACGTCGCGGAGACGTCAAATTGACCCTGTGCCAACAGGCCCATAGGTAACGGAAAACAGAAAAAAGGGGAACACCATGGCCAACGAGCCTGGCACGGAACTGGGAGCCGATCGTTCGCTGCTGCTGGTGGATGACGACGAACCCTTTGTCAAGCGGCTGGCCAAGGCGATGGAAAAGCGCGGCTTCCTGCCCGAGACGGCAGAAAGCGTGGCGGCCGGCAAGGTGATCGCGCAAAGCCGCCCCCCCGCCTATGCCGTGATTGACCTGCGGTTGGAAGATGGCAACGGCCTCGATGTGGTCGAAACCTTGCGCGGGCGCCGACCGGATTGCCGGATCGTGGTGTTGACGGGTTACGGTGCGATTGCGACAGCGGTTGCCGCTGTAAAGATCGGCGCCATCGACTATCTGTCGAAACCCGCCGATGCCAACGACGTGACCAATGCGCTGCTGGCCCGGCGCGAGATCCTGCCGCCGCCGCCCGACAACCCGATGTCTGCCGACCGCGTGCGGTGGGAGCATATTCAGCGGGTCTATGAAATGTGCGACCGCAATGTTTCCGAAACCGCCCGGCGCCTGAACATGCATCGCAGGACGTTGCAAAGAATTCTTGCCAAGCGCAGCCCGAAATAACCCCGTCCGAAGGATGGCAGTTGCAATATGTGCTACAGCTTATTACTTTCTGCGCGGAAGGAAACACAAGGAAAGCGCGCATGAATTTCGATCTCAAGTCTCTTTCGTTGAAGGAGCTTAAAGATTTGCAATCCCAGGTAGCTCGGGAAATTTCTGGCTATGAAGAACGCCAGAAGCGATTGGCAATCGAGACGCTGGAAGAAAAAGCCCGCGAAATGGGATTTTCTCTGGCGGAGCTGACGGGCATGGCCCCGACGCGCAAAAAGACCACCACCACGGCGAAATACGCCAATCCTGCCAATCCCGCCGACACCTGGTCGGGCCGCGGCCGCAAGCCGCGCTGGTATACCGAAGCCTTGGCCGCGGGAAAGAGCGACGACGACATGCGGGTATGAAGCGGTGGCCGGGTGGTGAAACCGGCCCGGCCCCCGATCGCGAAGGCGGCCCCCATCAGACCGGATTTCGATGGGCGCGCGGTGAGATGCATCGCGCGTTCCCGGTGTTTCGCTGAACTTTCGGCCCGTTGATTCACGTTCCCGCGCCTGCGCAAAAACGGGCGTTGCCCGCGGCAGCCGCGCCCGCCATGGTGAGGGCAGGCTCGTCCGTGTCGCGAAGGTTCTTCCGCAATGCCGCATCTCCTCGACAATGCGCCCGGCGCCCCCGGCATAGAGCCGCGCTGGACCTCCAGCGCGAAGACGGGAGTGGGAACGGCGCTCTCGCCGACCTCGCCGGTCTGGTTCACGCTCGGCCATGGCATCCTGAACGAGGTCTATTTCCCGCGGGTCGACAGCGCCTGCATTCGCGATATGGAGCTGATCGTTACCGGGCCCGAGGGTTATTTCTCGGAGGAAAAGCGCGATTGCGTTTCGGAAATCCGCATGACCGAGGCGGGAATACCGACATTTCGGATCGTCAATTCCGCGCGCGACGAGTTTTACCGGATTGAGAAGCTGATCTTTACCGATCCCGCGCGGGCGGTGGTACTGCAGCGGATCACTTTCGTGCCGCTGGTGGGGCGGCCATCGGATTTCCGCGTGCATGCACTGCTGGCGCCGCATCTGGGCAATGGCGGCATGGGCAATTCCGCCTGGATCGGTGGGTCGGGCGATGCGAGGGTGCTTTTGGCGACGGCGCGCGCGAAGTATCTGGCGCTTGCCGCTTCGCTGCCCTGGCGCGCGGCCTCGGCCGGCTATGTCGGGCGGTCCGATGGCTATCAGCAGTTGCGTGCCAGCGGCAGCCTGACGCCCTGCTACCAGCGTGCCGACGATGGCAATGTCGCGCTTTGTGGCGAGATCGGCTTTGATGCCGAGAACCCGACCGTCGTCCTGGCGCTGGGCTTCGGCCATTCCGAGACCGAGGCCGCGGCCGTTGCGGCAAAAAGCCTGAAGGTGGGGGTCAAGCCCGCGCTCGAGGCCTATCGCAAGGGCTGGGCCGGCTGGCAGGGTCGGTTGCGGAATCTGGACGACCGGGCGGCAGCCGACAACAGCAATGCCTATCGCGTCTCGACTGCGGTTCTGGCCAGCCATCGTGCCGCAGACCGGCCGGGGGCCGTGGTGGCCAGCCTGTCCATTCCCTGGGGCGCCTCGAAGGGCGATGGCGAGCTGGGCGGCTATCATCTTGTCTGGCCGCGCGACCTGGTCGAGACGGCCGGCGGCTTTCTGGCGGCCGGCGATGCAAAGGAGGCGGTGGCGATCCTCGACTATCTGCGCGAGGTTCAGCTTGCCTCGGGACGCTGGTCGCAAAACCTGTGGCTGGACGGGCGACCCTACTGGCACGGCGTGCAGATGGATGAATGCGCCTTCCCGATCCTGCTGGCCGACCTTCTGTCGCGCAGATCTGTGCTGTCGCGCCGCCGGATGGAGCCCTACCTGCCGATGCTGCGCAAGGCCGCGGGCTATATCCTGGCCCATGGTCCCGCAACGCCGCAGGACCGCTGGGAGGAGAACGGCGGCTACAGCCCCTTTACCCTGGCCGTCGAGATCGCGGCACTGCTGGCGGCGGCCGACCTGCTGGAGGTCGGTGGCGATCCCGAGGCTGCCGTGCTGTTGCGCGATACGGCAGATTCCTGGAACGAGCAGATCGAAGACTGGACCTTCGCCGCCAGCCCGGCGATCTGCGAACCGGCGGGTGTCTTTGGCTATTACGCCCGGAATGCACCGGAAGGCCCGACCGATTCCGCTGCCATCGGCAATGCAAGGACGCCGATCCGCAACCGTGGGTGCGACCTTTCGGCCCTGCCCGCGCGCGACATCCTCAGCCCCGATGCGCTGGCACTGGTACGTTTCGGGCTTCGTGCGGCCGACGATCCCCGCATCGTCGAGACGGTGAAGGCGCTGGACCACCATCTCAAGATCGACCTGCCGCAGGGTCCGCTGTGGTATCGCTACACCGGCGATGGGTATGGCGAGCATGCGGATGGTGCGCCTTTCGATGGGATGGGAATCGGCCGCCCCTGGCCGCTGCTGACGGGAGAGCGGGCGCATTACGAACTGGCTGCCGGTCGGCGGATCGAAGCCGAGGCCTTGCTGGCAACGCTGGAGGCCTCGGCCGGCGACGGCGGCCTGCTGCCAGAGCAGGTCTGGGACAGCGACGACTTGCCGGACCGCGAACTCTGGCGCGGCCGGCCATCGGGCAGTGCTATGCCACTGGTCTGGGCCCATGCCGAGCATGTCAAGCTGCGCCGGAGCCTGGCGGAGGGCGCCGTCTTCGACATGCCCCGTCAGGGGGTGGAACGCTATCAGAAGAACCGTACGCCGGCGCGGCTGCGGATCTGGCGACCCGACAACCGGATCCGGCGGATCGACCGCGGCCTTGATCTGCGCCTGATCCTGCCGCGGCCGGCGCTGGTTCACTGGTCCGCCGATGATTGGCAGGCGCCGAGGGATCTGGAAACCAGGCCCACCAGCCTTGGCGTCTATGTCGCTGATCTTGGCGCGGCAACATTGGAGGCTGGCCGCATCTTGCGGTTCACCTTCCTGTGGCGCGACACTGGACTATGGGAGAACCTCGACTACGAAGTCAGTGTGACCGCCCGCCCCTGAGCGGGACGGGCAAGTCCGGAAGGAGAATGCGGAATGGAAATCGGGATGGTGGGTCTGGGGCGGATGGGGGCCAACATGGTTCGCCGCCTGATGCGTGCTGGGCATGATTGCGTGGTCCATGACGCCAATCCTGCCGCTGTCGCCGCGCTGGTGGCCGAGGGTGCCGCGGGTGCGGCCAGCGATGCCGAGATGCTGGCCCGGCTGTCCGCGCCGCGGGTGGTCTGGCTGATGTTGCCGGCCGCCATCACCGGGCGCATCGCGCGTCAGATTGCCGGGCAGATGCAGCCCGGCGACATCCTGATCGACGGCGGCAACAGCAACTATCGCGATGCGGTCGATCTGGCCGAGGAACTGGGCCGCGCCGGCGTGCATTTCGTCGATGCGGGCACCAGTGGCGGGGTCTGGGGGCTGGAGCGTGGCTATTGCCTGATGCTGGGCGGTGATGCGGCCGCGGTGCGCCATATCGACCCGATCCTTGCTGCGCTGGCGCCGGGCAGGGACGGCACCGGGGCGGTGCCGGGCGCCACGGATACCGCGCCCCTCGGCTATCTGCATTGCGGGCCGGCCGGGGCGGGGCATTTCGTCAAGATGGTGCACAACGGCATCGAATACGGGCTGATGGCCGCCTATGCCGAGGGAATGAACATCCTTGCCCGCGCTGATGCTGGCGACCGCCCGGCCGCGGCCGATGCCGAGACGGCGCCGCTCGCGGAGCCGCGCTATTTCCGCTATCCCATCGACGTTGCCAGCGTGGCAGAGGTCTGGCGCCACGGTTCGGTGATCTCGTCCTGGCTGCTGGATCTGACGGCCGCCGCGCTGGCCCAGGATGCCAAGCTGACCGACTATGCCGGCCGCGTCTCGGATTCGGGCGAGGGACGCTGGACCCTGCAGGCCGCCATCGACACCGGCACCCCCGCCCCGGTTCTGGCGTCGGCCCTGTTCCAGCGCTTCACCTCGCGCGATGAGGGCGATTATGCCAACCGGCTGCTTTCGGCGATGCGACATGCCTTCGGCGGGCATCTGGAAAAGAAGGGCTGACAAGGCCCGGTCGGCGCAGGCCAGCCCAGTCGGCGCATCCTGCCGTGCCTCTGGTGCGACGAACCCGGCTGCGCCGGCGGCACGACAGGCGCAGCACTTGCAGGCAGGCATCCGAAGGGCGATGGCGCATGCCGTGGTGTCGCAGTCTGGTCCGATCCGAAGATCGGGATCCGCCCCTGTCCACCCCCTATGCGGCCGGTGCGGCGGCCGCTATATTCGCCCGACCATGCCCGCCCTGTGCCGCGACTGCCTCACCGCGTTTTCTGCCGGCGTGCGCTGCCCCGCCTGCCGGTCGCCGCGTGTCGTGGCGCATGTCGAGTTGAACCGGCTGTCCATCGCCCATATGGATTGCGATGCCTTCTATGCCAGTGTGGAAAAGCGCGACAATCCGGCGCTGCGCGACCATCCGGTCATCGTCGGCGGTGGCCAGCGCGGGGTGGTGTCGACCTGCTGCTATCTTGCCCGCATTCGCGGCGTCCGTTCGGCCATGCCGATGTTCCAGGCGCTGAAGCTCTGCCCGGAGGCGGTGGTGGTGCGGCCGCGGATGCGGGTCTATGCCGAGGTCAGCCGTGCCATCCGGGCAAGGATGGAGGAAATGACCCCGGCCATCGAGCCCCTCAGCCTTGATGAGGCCTTTCTCGATCTGTCGGGAACCGAACGCCTGCATGGTGTGCCGCCCGCCACGATGCTGGCGCGGCTGACCAAGCGGATGGAAGAGGAATTGGGCGTCACCGGCTCCGTCGGGCTGTCGCATAACAAGTTCCTGGCCAAGATCGCCTCGGATCTGGACAAGCCACGGGGGTTTTCCGTCATCGGCCGGGCCGAGACCCAGGCGTTTCTGGCGCCGCAGCCCGTACGGCTGATCTGGGGCGTCGGCACCGCGACGCAGGCGGCGCTGGACCGCGCCGGCATCCGCACCATCGCCGATCTGCTGCGCTGGAGCCGCGAGGATCTGTCGGCCCGTTTCGGGCAGATGGGCGACCGGCTCTGGCACCTTGCCCGGGGCGAGGATCGGCGCCGTGTCAGCCGCGACCAGCCGATGAAGTCGATCTCGAAAGAGACGACCTTTCATGAGGATACCGCCGATCCCGATCTGCTGGATGGTCATCTCTGGCGGCTGGCCGAACAGGTGGCGGACCGTGCCAAGGCCAGGGGGCTGGCCGGGCGCACTGTCACGCTGAAACTGAAGCGCGGCGATTTCCAACTGGTCGCGCGGCGGCATGCGCTGGCGGATGCCACCCAGCTTGCCGACCGCATCTATCATGCGGCCCGCGCGCTGTTCGACCATGCCGGGGCGGCAGGCCCCTTCCGGCTGATCGGCGTCGGCATCGCGGATCTTGTGCCCGAGGATCGGGCCGACCGGCTGGGCGACCTGCTGGACCCCGAGGCCGTTCGCCGGGCTGCGGCCGAACGCGCAACCGACCTGATCCGCGCCCGGTTCGGGCCGGAGGCGATCATGAAGGGTCGTGCATTGCGCTAGGGCGTGGACGCAACTGAACGCGACCAGTTTCCTTGCCGCCCTCGCCCTCGCCCTCGCCTCGGCATGCACCTGGCTACGCGCTATTAAGTCCACTCTCTAGTCGGGCAGGGCCGGCGGCTCGGTCCGGGCAAAGCAGCGGCCATCGCGCCAGACCTGGTTTTCGGGGCAGCTTCTCCGCTCCAGGCTGCCTTCGGCCACCGCCTCGACCGGGGCCAGCACGATGGAGGTCGCGTTCTTCACCGTCAGCACAACACCCGGCAACAGGCCCACCCGCGCCGCCGCCTCGGCCCGGAAGGCGGCATCCAGCCGGTCGATCCCGCCCAGAAGCTGCAGCAGCGCGGGCGAGGTGCCGACGTTGAAATGCCCCGCACCCTGGTTATAGGCGACGGTATCGAAATAGGTCACTTTCAGATCCCGGATCGGCGACAGGTCCTTCAGGTTGCCCAGCCGGTCCGGCGCGCCCGACAGTTTGGACGAGATGCTCAGCACCGTATCGCGCGACGAGCCGAAGATGACAAAGGGTTCGGGCAGCTTGCCCATGTCGCGTGCCTGCGAACGAAAGACGTCCACGTCGAGATCGGGCGAGATCAGTACGACGCCGGCAAGGCGATCCTGGATCCGGGTGTCGCGGCGGATGGCCACCTGACGCAGTGTTTCCATCGTCAGGGCGCCGCCCATCGAATGAGCCACGATCACGACCCGGCTGGCGCCTGCCTGCACGACCTGGGCCAGCAGATCCTCGAGCCCGTCACGTCCGAACAGCGCCGAATCGCGATCATAGACATAGCCGAAGGGCGAGGCGCGCGACGGCCAGGCGTAATGCACGGCCACGCCCGAGATCTTCAGGTCATGGTGCATCTGGGCGACGCGATAGATGCCTTCGGCCAGCGTGTTGTTGAAGCCATGCACATAGACGACCACGTCGCGCTGCGACCCCCGGATGATCGCGGCATGCAGATCGGCGCGAAAATCCGCGGAATCGGCATATTGACGGGCGTCGAGCGTCAGGAAATCCTTGTCGGGCTTGGCCCGCCGGGGATTGCGCGGCCAGCTGACCTGGCCCAGTTCACGGTCAGGCGGAACCTGGATGTCATAGCGAAGGAACGTCGCCTTTTCCGACCGTTCATGATTGAAGACGCCATCGGTCTCCTTGCGCGAGGTGCCCACGAAGATCGCCTCGGTCGTGCCGAGTTCCAGCGCCTCCCTGGCCTTTTCCGGCGGCAATTGGTCGACATAGACGAAATCGCCCCGCGCAGCGCAGGAGACGAGCAACAACAGCGTGAGAATCGTGACAAGGGCGCGCATGTTGCATGCTTTGCCGCGGCCGCAACGGCGGTCAAGGGCGCCTGACGGCGATCCCTCCAGCGTAGCGGAAAAGCCCCAGTGTCGCCAGCCCGGCCGCAATCAGCGTCAGCCAGCCCTGCAGCGGCATCTGCTGTTCCACGGCTATTCCGCGGTCGATCAGGGCGCCTGCGACCATCGGGCCAAGGGCCGTTCCCGCCACCATCAGTGCGCCGGTCAGCGCCCGGATCCCGCCCAGATGCCGGGTGCCGTAGATCTCGGCCCAGAAGGCCATCAACACGGTCGCCTGCGCCCCGGCCGTCAACCCCATCAACGCGAGCGGCGGGATGGCCCAGGCCAGGCTTGTAACCTGCGGGAACAGGAAAAGGCAGGCGGCCATGGGCAACAGATAAACCGGAATCATCGGCCGGGTGCCGATCCGGTCCAGCACCGCGCCGCTGGCGAACATCCCGACCACGGCCGCAACTGTATAGGCCGGGAAGACCGCCAGAAACCCCAGATGCGACCAGCCCTTTGCCGCTGCGATCTGCACCTGGTGGAAGAAAAGGATGGTGATGAAGGATGAAGGCACCAGAAGGGCCGGCAGCAGGCACCAGAACAGCCCGTGGCGCAGCACCTGACCGCGCGTCCAGTGCCGCCCGTCGAATCCGGCCGAATCTTCTCCGACCGACATCTGCTGCGGGGTCCGTTCCAGCCGCAAAAGACGATGCAGAAGCGGCAGGAAGACCAGGATGATCCCCGCGGCCAGGACGAAGAGCCAGCGCCAGGGCATCACCTCCTTGGCGGCGGTGAAGCCGATGGGCAGGATCACCTCGCCCAGCGAATACCCCATCGCGGCAACGGCAAGCGCCCGGCCCCGGCTGCCGACGAACCAGCGGCTCATCGCGACGCCGGCGGCCTGCACCGCCATGCCCTGGCCGAGAAAGCGCAGGAAAAAGATGATGACGGGCAGCATCAGGACCGAGGTGCTCAGCGCCATCGCCACCAGCGCCCCCGCCAGCCCGATCAGCACGATCGGGGCGATCAACCGCACCCGGTAGCGGTCCAGTAGGCTGCCGGCCCAGATCATCGCCAGCGCGGCCGCGATGGTGGCGCCGGCATATTGCGTCGCCCATTCGCCGTGACCCAACCCATATGCCGCGCGGATGTCGCCGGCAAAGGGGGCGATGAAATAGGTCAGCCCGAAGCTGGCCAGGAACGACAGCAGGAGCCCCGCCAGAAGGAAGGGCGCATTGGCGCGCAGGAAGGCGAGGAAGGGCATTGCGGATCTCCACCGCCCATCAATCATGCAGCGCAGGATTATGCCATCCCGCGCGCGACATTTGCGGGGTGACAGGGTGGCCCGGGCCGGCTACCCCTTGCAAAAGGCAGCGAGGTTCATGATGACACAGCCCCTTTCCGGCCTTGCGGCCCTTGTCACCGGCGGCGCGGGCGGAATAGGGCAGGCCACGGTGGCCGCGCTTGCCGCGCTTGGTGCGGCCGTCACCTTCACCGCCCGCAGTGCCGAAAGCCTGGCCGCCGCCCGTGCCGCGCTGCCCGGCGCGACCGGCGTTCTGTGCGACATCGCCGATCGGGTGCGGCTGGCCGAGGTTCTGGCGCCGGGGTTCGACATCCTCGTGAACAACGCCGCCGTCATCGCGCCCATTGGCCGCATCACCGACCTCGACCCCGCGGCCTTTGCCCACAGCATCGACATCAACGTGACCGCGCAATTCGATGCGATCCGCCTTGCCCTGCCTGCCATGCTGGCCCGCGGGCGGGGGACCATCGTCAACATCTCCTCCGGTGCCGCCCACCGCCCGCAAGAGGGCTGGGCGGCCTATTGCACCGGCAAGGCCGGCCTTGCCATGCTGACAAAGGCCGTCCATCTCGAATACGGGGCGCAGGGCATCCGTGTTTTCGGCCTTGCGCCCGGCGTAGTGGATACCGGCATGCAGGGACAGATCCGCGCCTCGGGCATCAATCCGGTCTCGCAGCTGAAGCGCAGCGATCTTGCCCCGGCCGATCAGCCCGCGCGCGCCATAGCCTGGCTGTGCACCGACGGGGCCGATCCGCTTGCCGGCCAGGAACTCGACATCCGCACGCCATCGCTGCGCGAGGCGGCAGGCCTGCCGCCCCTGGCCTGAGCGGCCATCCCGCCGTCGCGGACGCCCCGGTTCAGAGCACGTAGCGCGAAATGTCGGCCGACCTGGCCAGAGCCCCGACATTGGCCTCGACAAAACCCTCGTCGACGGTGACGGTCTGGCCATCGCGGTCGGGTGCAGCAAAGGACAGATCCTCGAACACCCGCTCCATCACCGTGTAAAGCCGCCTGGCACCGATGTTTTCCACGCTGCGGTTCACCTCTGCGGCGATCCGTGCGATGGCGGCAATTCCGTCTTCGGTAAAGCGCACGGTCACGCCTTCTGTTGCCATCAGCCCCTCGTATTGCCGGGTCAGGGCATTGTCTGTCTCGGTCAGGATGCGGATGAAATCCTCTTCGCCCAAGGCGCCCAGTTCCACGCGAATAGGCAGGCGGCCCTGCAGTTCGGGCAGAAGATCCGAGGGCTTGGCGACGTGAAAGGCGCCCGAGGCGATGAAGAGGATGTGGTCGGTCTTGACCGGGCCGTATTTGGTGGAAACCGTGGTGCCCTCGATCAGCGGCAGCAGGTCGCGCTGCACGCCTTCGCGGCTGACATCGGCGCCCCGCGTCTCGGCGCGGGCACATATCTTGTCGATCTCGTCGAGAAAGACGATGCCGTTCTCCTGCACCGCCCGCAGCGCCTCGGCCTTGACCGTCTCGTCGTCAAGCAGCTTGTCCGCTTCCTGGCCCATCAGAAGCTCGTAGCTGTCGGCCACGGCGACGCGCTTCTTTGTCTGGCGCTGGAAGGCCTTGCCGAACAGGTCCTGCAGGCCTTGCATCTGCGTTTCCATGCCGCCGCCACCCAGCATCATCGGAAATCCCGGGCCGGGCTCGGCCACCTCGATCTCGATCACCGTATTGTCAAGCTCGCCCGCCCGCAGTTTTCTGCGAAACATCTCGCGGGTCTGTTCGCGCGAATCGCGGCCGGCGATGGCGTCGATCACCCTTTCCTCGGCGGCATGGCGGGCCTTGCCGCGCACCTCGTCGCGCATGCGGGCGCGGGTTTCCACGATGGCCGCGTCGACCAGATCGCGGATGATCGAATCGACATCGCGCCCGACATAGCCCACCTCGGTGAATTTCGTCGCCTCGACCTTCAGGAAGGGCGCCTTCGCCAGCCGGGCAAGGCGGCGGCTGATCTCGGTCTTGCCGACGCCGGTCGGGCCGATCATCAGGATGTTCTTCGGATAGACCTCGTCGCGCAGATCGTCGGATAGCCGCTTTCTGCGCCAGCGGTTGCGCAAAGCCACGGCGACGGCGCGCTTGGCCTCGCGCTGGCCGATGATGAAACGGTCGAGTTCCGAGACGATCTCGCGCGGGGTCAGGTCGGTCATGGGCCGGTCCCTTTCTTGGGCATCGGGGCTGACGTAGGACGCCGCCGCCCCGGGTTCAAGCCGCAGCCGTCAGGCCGCCCAGGGGGGAAGGCGGCCCTTTCCGGGAAAATCGGGCAGTGCATTCAGCACTGCGCGGCGCAGTTGCACCCACCATGTGCCGGCGGCGGTGATCAGGGCGCCCATCACCAGCAGGATCGCCACCCAATTGCCGAAATCGCCGGTGTCGCCCAGGATCCAGAAGATGACGATGGCGATGTATCCCAGCGCGGCGGTCAGGAAGGACCGGCGGTCGATCACCAGCGCCAGCAGCGTGATCGCCAGCAGGGCCAGCGCCAGAAGCCCGACATTCGCGCCGCTGCCGCTGTTGTAAAGCGACAGCGCCACCGTGTTCACCAGCGCCGGCGCGGCCATCAGATGCAGCCAGAAGGCGGTGGCGGCATAGCGGCCCAGGCGGTGGGGATCGCGCAGGTCGAACCACATGCCGGCGGCAAAGGCGCCAAGGCCGAAGATCAGTGTCGCGGTGGCGAAGGCGGGGCTCTGGCCCAGATCGAAGAAGCCACCGAAGCCGGTCCGGCTGCCATCGATGAAGGCCTCAAGCGCCGTGCCGGAGGCGGTGACACCGTAAAGTGCGGTCAGGACGAAGCCGCCCAGAACGAACATGGTAAACGGCAGGCGGAAGCGGCGGTACCAGAGCAGCAGGGCCAGCGCCGCGATCAAGGCGGGAAGGATGGCCGTGATGCGGGCACCGATATCGCCCTCCGTGACCTTCAGCATCATGGCCAGCACGAAAAGCCAGACGCCGCCGCCGAATGCCAGGACAAGAACCATGGATGGCAGGTTCATCCGCCGTTTCAGGGTGAAATAGCCGGCCCACCACCAGGAAACGGCAGCCACGGCGGCCGGGACGGCCATCGCCATGCCCAGCCCGCCGACCCAGAGGACCAGCGCCACCAGACCCGACATCAGAATGACGAGGCCGAGCGAGATGAAGATCTCGGAAAACCCGCGAAAGAACTCGAAGGGCTCATCTTCGGCGGGAAGCCTGGCACGCCGGCCGGCGCGATCCTCGGCCAGCGCCTTCACGCCTGCGGCCTGGGCCTCGGTCAGAATCCCGGCCTGGACGGCGGCGCGAAGGTCTTCGGGGGTCATTGACGGCTCCGTTCGTTGCGGATGTGGGCTGGTCGTGTCAGGCGCAAGCTACCGCGCGCGGGGCACGCCGCCAAGGGCGGAGGTCCTAACCCGCCGCCCCGCCCAGAAGATCGTCCAGAACCAGCGCCATGACCTTGGCGCTGTCCTCCATGTCATCGATCCCGACCCATTCGTCTGGCTGATGCGCCAGATGCAGAAGGCCCGGGCCATAGGCAATGCAGTTCTTCAAGCGGCCGATGCGGTCGATGTGTTTCTGGTCATAGGTGCCGGGCGAGGCCACGAATTCCGGACGCCGCGCCAGCACCCGCTCGATCGCGGCTGCAGTGGCCCCGACGATGGGGGCGTCTTCGGGCGTCATGACCGGATGCACCTCGAACAGGTCGCGCAAGGTAAAGCGGAAGCCGGGCCGGGTTTCGGCCAGCCGGTTCAGGATGCCGGTTATTTCCGCCTTTACCTGCGGCAGATCCTCTTCGATCAGGAAGCGACGGTCCAGTACGACGCGGCAGCTGTCGGCCACCACCGGGGCAGGCAGGGCGCCCGCCAGAGGTTCCGGCTGGCCGCCGTGAATGGAATTCAGGTTCAGCGTCGCCGCCCGGGCGCCTTCGGGCACCACCGGCATTGTGGTCTGGCGGCCGGCCAGGACAGGCATCAGCCTGTCCTCGATCTCGGACAGCAGGGCCACCATGTGCCGGATCGCGCTGTCGCCGAGGAAGGGCATGGATCCGTGGCCGATGCGGCCATGCGTTTCCACCTCGGCCCACCAGACGCCGCGGTGGCCAAGGCAGATGCGGTCCTTGTTCAGCGGCTCGGGAATGATCACATGGTCGACCCGGGCGAAATGGCCTTGTTCGGCCAGCCAGGCCACGCCGCCATAGCCGCCCGATTCCTCGTCGGCCGTGGCCGAGATCTCTATGGTGCCGTGAAAACCGGGGCGGGTGGCGATGAAGGCTTCGGCCGCGATCACGCTGGCGGCCAGGCCGCCCTTCATGTCGCAGGCGCCGCGGCCGTAGAGCCGCCCGTTCTCGACCGTGCCGCCAAAGGGATCGTGCGTCCAGCCCCGTCCCACCTCGACCACGTCGTGATGGCTGTTGAAATGCAGGCAGGGTCCAGGCCCGGCCCGGAACCGCGCGAGCAGATTCCAGCGCGGAAAGGCCTCGCTGTCACCGGGGCTGCCGGTGGCGCGCAGGATATGAACCTCCCAGCCCTGGGCCAGCAGGCGTTCGGCCAGATGGTCGCAAATCCGGCGATAATTCAGCCCTGGCGGGTTCAGCGTCGGGATGCGGACCAGTTCCTGGGCAAGACCGATCAGCCCGGTGCGACGGGCAGCGACGGCGGAAAGCAGCATTGCGTCGGACATGCAGCGAAAATGCCTTGCGCCCGGGGCTTAGGGCAACGAAAATTGCGCCAAGCGGGGATGTAAATCCCCGAAACATGTATAAGTCAATTTTGACAGACCCGGCAGGAGGGCCCGATGGCGGATTTGCAGAGCCAGATTCTCGAAAGCGAAAAGCAGGTGAAGGCGGCGCAGGCCAAGATCACCGCGATTACCGCCACGATCGAGGCCGCGAGGCAGAAGGTCGACGATGGCGCGATGATCGATGTCGAGAACGCCACGCTGGAGGATGTGCACAAGCACACCGAGGTGATGAACGCCAACATCGCCGAACTGATCATGGGGCTTGACGATGTGACGGCCGCCTTCTCGAAGGATTTCGACGAGATGCGGACCAAGTCGGGCTGGGAGAGCTTTGTCGGCATCTTTTCCAGCGCGAAATCCGAATCGATGCGGCAGGAACGCCTGCGGGATGCGACGATCGACGACAAGCTGCAGGATCTGATCTCGAAATCGGATGTGATCGTGAAGCTGCTGCAAGGCCAGCTTGACTTGCTGAACAACCAGAAGACAAAGGTCGAGGTGAACCTGTCCGCCACCCTGGCCGACCGCGAGGAGACCGTGGCCGCGCTGGAAGCCGTGCGGGCCGAAATTGCGGCGATGGACCCGCGGCTGATCGAGCTGGAAAACCGGATCGCGGTCGAGATGGACGCCGCCGCGCGGACCCGGCTGGAAAGCGACCTGGCCGAACAGAATGCCAAGCACAACGCGCTGGTGCAGGACGAACAGGTGAAGCTGGCCCGCAGCCAGACGCTGGAACGCTATATCGAGAAGGGCAAGACCTGGGTCGATTCGCTGACCAACCAGGCGGCGACGCAACTGGTGCTGATCAACAAGCTGCAGACCGACACCAAGCAGCGCGTGGTGCTCTATGATGCGCTGACCTCCAGCCTGAAGACGGCTCAGCAGCAGGATGTGGCCCACCGCATCAACGAGATCGGCGTCAAGACCGACCAGGAGGCGCAGGCTGCCATGGCCGGGATCGGTGCCGCCACCAATGCCAAGATGGCCGACATGCTGGAATCGCACGAGGCGAACATGGTTTTTGCCCGGAAGATCCTGGAACAGAAGGCCAAGGCCGACGAGCGTTTTGCCCGGCGCTTTGCCGCGATCGTCGAGAAACACGACAAGAACGCCTACGGCGGATGATTTCCACCGGCCGCGCCAGAAAAGGTGGCGGATTGCGCCGGTCGCCGCCGCCTGCCGCCGGCCCGATCCGGCCGGTGGCTTGCACCGGGCCCGGCGCGGGGGAAGCGGGAAAGGACCGCGATGGCTGACAATTCCGTCAAGGAGGCGCTCGTCTCGGACCATGCCGAGTTGTATGACGCCGAGGTCGCACGCCGCTACTTTGCCAAGTTCGCGCGGATCGGCAGCCATCTGGCCCGCGTCGCGGCGGAACTGGAATCCGAAGGCCGCCTGACCCGGACGGAATCGCGGCTGCTTGGCCGCTATCTGGCAGGGGTGATCGGCACGTTTCAGGCGCTGAACCACAAATACCAGATGACCGGCCGTGCCGAGAGGGCGCCGCGCCTGACCATTGACCGTCATGAAAGCGGGTTTCCGGTGGCGCAGGAAGTGCTGATGATGGCCGTCGACGCCCAGCAGGCGGACAAGCATCTGTCGGGGATGGCCTCTGAGACCGAATTCAAGGACCGCATGGTGCGCACCATCCTGCGCGACCTGAAGGTGCCGGTAGAACTGCAGTTCGCGCTGTCGCAACGGTTGTATTACGAGGCGCTGAAGGCGGGCGGGCTGTTCTGGGCCAGAAACGACCCCGATGCGCAATGGCTGGGCCAGGCGGGAAGCCGGCGGAAATACCTGATCCACTGGGCCGTCTGGGACGGGCAGGTCAACCTGCCGGTGGTCTATCTGCTTGACGTCGAGGAGGACGGCAGCCGGCCCCTGCCCGAGGATGCCTATCGCTGGCCGCCGATGCAGCAGAAACTGCTGGCGCAGTCGGTGGGCGGGCTGAAGCTGCTGACCATCGCGACGGGCTTTGACGACGATTTCGAGACAACCTACCCCAAGCGGCTGCGCCGCATTACCCTCGGCCCGATGTATTCGGCCGGGTTCACCCTGCAATCCGGCCCGATCTCGAAAGTGCTGGAGGATGCCCGCGCGCCCCAGGGCGAGGACTGGGCGCTGGTCTGGACGGTGGAGGATCTGGTTTCCGACCGCGAGGAGATGGTGAAGAACGGCTGGTTCTCCTCGCGTCCGAAGCAGATCTTCCGGCTGGACCCGCTGACCGGCGCCGATACCGGCACGACTGGCATCGAACGGATGATCGTGCTGCCGGAGCGACCCTATCAGGTGCTGGTCGAACAGAATCCGGCCGGGCTGCGCGGGATCCGGAAATTCGTGGTGGGGGCCGGCGGGCGACTGATCCCCGGCGTTTGAGCGGCCGGGCGCCGCGACAAAGATTGCAGACGGATGAAAGGCTGAGCCGATGGTCGTGCGCGACACGATGGAATTGAAGGAAGAGGCGATCCGCGCGCAATATGATGCGGCGTTGGGGATGGTTCAGGGTTTCGATCATGCCCCGCGGCTGGCAAAACCGCTGGTCGAGGCCTCGGCGACGGCGGCCGAGCGGTCGCCCGGCATCGGCACGCGGCCGCGGTTCCGGTCCACGGTGGTGGGAATGACCACGCGCTCGACCGCGCGCCCCGGCGGCGTGCGCCTGGCCGAACGGGTGGAGGCGCTGTCGGACGGGCTGATCACGCCGATCGAAGCGGCCAGCCTGACGGCCTTGCGCCGGGCGCTGGCCATCGCGCTGGCCATGGGCGAAACCTTTGCCGCGGCCTCGGGCCTGGCCGAACTGAAGCGCGCCAATCTCGAGGGCCGCGTCCCCGATCGCCGGCGCGCGGAATTCGCCGAACTGCTGCAGGCCGAGGCGCTGGTGGTGCTTTTCACCTTCGCCAATGCGCTGGCCTTCCTGATCGCGCCGCATGTCGGCAGCCAGACGGTCGAACTGGGCGAGGTCGAGGAAGTGCTGACCGACAATGCCCCCCTCGCGCTGCAGGGTGCGCTGTGGGAACTGGATCAGGACATCGCCGCGCTGGCGGTGGATGACGCCCGGCTGGTGGCGGTGATCTCGGCCTTTGCCGAAGCGCTGATGAAGAAGGTGCAGATCCGGGCCGAGAACGGCGCGCGGCTGTCGGTATTCACGACCGGGTCGTGGCGGGTCGAGGCGGACGGGCTGACGATTGCGGGGTTCAAGCCGGCGCGGGCCGCAAAGGGCGGCGCCCTGGTCATGGCCTTCAAGAAACCGCAGGAGGTGGTTGGCAACCATATCGCCAAATACCAAAGCCTGCGGCTGGCCAAGATGCTGATGGCCTATGATTTCGACCGCCGGCTCAATCCCTTTGCCGAACTGGGCGGTTTCATCTTCACCTTCATGGGCGATGGTAAGCCGGGAACGGGCAAGACCACGCTGATCCAGATGATGGCGGGCCTGCTGGACGGTTATTGCAAGGTGGCGGGCTATCCGTTCCGCTACCAGAACTTCTCGATCGACCAGATCGACAGCTATCAGGGCAAGTCCGGGCAGAACGCCAAGGCCTTCATCGATGCCGTGCTTGACCCGACGGTGATCGGCTTCGGCACCATCGACGACATCGATCAGGTGGCCGGCAAGCGGGGCGACCGGCAGTCCTCTGCCGGCCAGCAGGAAGTGACGGCGGTCTTCATGCAGGCCTTTGCCGGGGCTGGCACGGTGGTCCGCGGCAACTGCACCTTCGGCATGTTCAGCAACTATCCCGAGAATGTTGACGATGCCCTGCGCCAGCGGGCGGGCGCGCGCTTTCTGGTCGACGGGCCGCAGAGCCGTGCCGACTACATCGACATCCTGGCGCTTCTGCTGGGCAAGACGCATACGATTCCGCTGGGCACGCATGACCTTTTCGCCGCGCAGGAGATCAAGCGCGCGGTGGCGGCAAGTTTCGAGGGCCATTCGCGCCCGCATGAGGCGGGTCTGCTGCGGGTCTGGGACCGGGTGGCGGACGAGATCGGCCCCCTCGACACGCTGGCAAAGATCGGCACCTATCTGAAGGCGATCCAGGAGGCTGACGAGCGGTTCACCGGCCGGGCGATCAAGAACATCACCGATGCGGTGAAGGTTCGCGCGATGGATTTCGAATTGCCAGACGAATGGATGGAGGAACCGGATCTGTTCCTGTTCAAGCCCTATGACGAGAAACTGGCGATGATCCGTGCGCTGACGCGGCCGATCACGGTAGATATGGTGATCCAGGAGGTGAACCGTTACGCGGATTCCGAGTTCCGTTATGCCGACAAATCGGACGAGGTGGCCATCGAGACGATGGTGCGCGACATGCAGCGCGCCGAAGAGGCACGGCGGCGGTATCTGGCGGGGCAAGGGTGATCAGGTTCGATCCGATGACGGGGCGGCGGCCCATCCGTGATGCCGGGGCAAGCCAGTCGCCGGCGTGCCGCGGTGGCGGTGATGCGGGCCCCCGGCGGGGGGCAGGCCCTGTTCCCGGCAGGCGGGCATCGGCCGCGCCGCCATCGGCGGGGGTGCGGGCCGCAGATGCGGCCGGGCGGCCGGTCCTGACCGCCAGGCGCCGGCATGGCGTTGCCGGGGCGACCACCGGTTTCGCGCAGCGCATTTTCCTGGGGATGCCCAAGCCATGAACGCCCTCATCGCCCGCGGCCTGATGTTCGGCAACCTGATCGAGGTCTCTTCGCCGCAACTGGTGGAGCGCTACAACCGGGCGCTGGCCCATCTGACCGGGCGCACCACGGCGCTCGGCGATTTCCACATCGACCTGTCGGGCTACAGCCCGGAGATCGGCGATGAATTTGGCGATCCGCTCTATCTCAATCCCGATGGCGCGAACCGGCGCTTCATCCTGCTCTCCACCGCGCAGAAGGAAGCGCCGCTTCTGAACATACGCTTCTCGACCAGCCGCGGCATCCTGACCCAGTTCATCGAACGGAACGAGGCGCAGCTCTTTGCCCTGACGGCGCGCGATGCGGTGGCCGGCGAATTGCAGGGTTCGGTCTATGCCGTCGACAGCCCGGCGAAACTGTTCGAGATCCGGCAGATCACGGTCGAGGCCGACACGATTGGCGGCCATGTCGCCGATGCGGCGAAACTGGGCCGGCTGATCGAACGTTTCCGGCGCGAGCCGGATGGCTGGCGTGACGAGGGGCTGATCGGCGAGATGATCGCCCTTGCCCGCCGTACCGGCGACGTGACCCGTGTCCCGATCAGCCTGCCCGCGATGACCTTCGAGCAGGGGAATTTCTGGACCAGTCTTTTCGGGGGCCTCTACATCTTTCGCGACGTGAAGTTTCCCGGCGCCATCTCCCGGCAGCCCGTCGGCACGCTGGGCGCACTGCCGGTGGCCCAGGCGATGGATTTCAGCCATCGCAACCATATTGCCGACTGGCTGGAGCGCAACCAACTGGCAGAGCCCATCGTCCAGGCCCGCGGCGCCGATGCCGGTGCGATCCTGCGGCAAAAGATGGATTTCATCCTGCTCGACGCGGCGGATCATCTGGGGATCGAGGTTGGCGATGCCCGGCGGACCGAATTGCGCAAGGTGGCCTATCGCCTTGGTACCGCGCTGCCCGAAGAATTCCTGGGCCTTGCCGCCCTGTTGCGCTGGGCGGAAGGCGCGGGTCCCTGGCCGCGGATCTCCAGCGAGCATCCGGCCTATTTCTACACGCTTCGCGCCCGCCCTGGCCGGGACCGCGACCTTGTGAACATGCTGTTGTCCGAGCTTTCGCCGATGGATGTGCGGCAGATGTTCATTACCCACAAGGAACGCTTCTACGAGGCCTATCGCGGCTGGTCCGAGCCGAAGCGGATTCATGTCGCCGATTTCCTTGCGCGCGAATACCAGGTCGACAAGGAGGGTGCGCGCCAGGCGCTGTTCGGCCCCGAGCCGAAGATGGACGAGTTGGCCCGGCCAGAAATGCGGGCCGGACCGAAACCTTCGCGCGATCTGCGCGATATCGTAGGCCCCTGGGGGGCTGTCAGGGGGCGGGGATGATCGTGGCTGGCTGGCTGCGTCTTGCAGTCTTTGCACTGATCGTGCTGACGATTGCCTATTGGCTTGCCGCCACCTATTCGCGCTCGGTTCGGCGCGAGAAGCTGGAAAAACGCTGGGTTGCCGAAGCGATGATCGGCGATCGCGACGCCTGGATCGACGAGGGGATGCGCGCCTATGAAAAAGGGCTGAAACGGCGCCTGCTCTGGCTTATCTACATCCTGCCGATGGCGTTCTTCTTCGCCACGGTCTATTTCGTGAACTGGTAGGGGTCGCCGCAGATGTGGACGAAGATCAAATGGGCGCTGCGGATCATCCTGATCGTGATCGTCGGGCTTTTCCTGCATTACACGCTGCCACAGCGCGACGTGGTGCAGATCATCAACACCTACAACAAGCTGATGCCGATCGGGTCGAACTGGATGTTCTACGCGATCGAGGATTCCGGCACCGGCTCTGAAACCACATCGACCCAGCGCGACATCCGCTTCATCGACGCGGTGTTTCCTGATGGCAAGACGGTGATGGTCTACCGCAACGAGGATACCGGCTGGCTGTGGCCGCCCTATTTCAAGTGGGATTCCAGCACGCTGCAGGCCGAGGCGACGAACTACAAGTCGGACAAGGCCAATCCGCAATGGGTGGCGATCACCCATTACGGCTGGCGGATCGCCATGATCTCGATCTATCCCAATGCGGTCAAGGTCACGCCGGTCTCGGGGCCGGATGTGACGCTGATCCCCTGGCTGAACATCATCATCATCGCGTTCCTGCTGTTCGTTCTGGTGATGGCGCGGATGATGTGGCTGCAGTTCCGCGAACGGATGGTCGATCCGGCCATCGACCGGATCGACGCCGAGGCGGATGCCGCCGCCGCCGGCGCACGCGGGGTCTGGGGCCGCTTTACCCGCTGGCTGGACACCTGGCGCGGCAAGCCGCGCAAATAGCCTTCAGCCGAAGGTACATGATCGCTGATCGGACCGGCGATCGTGATCCTGCATCCTCTGGCCGCGGGCTGCTGATCCGCCGTTGGTCTGCGGTGGAGGGCGGGGAAGCCCGTCGCATGACCGGGTGATCCCGCTGCCCTGTCTGGGGCCCCCGGTCTGGTATCGGTGTGATATCCCGAAAACCCCAGGCCAAGCGCCGCCTCACCCCGCGGTTTTATCGCAACGGGGGTGAGTTCGGTTCCCGAAGGCTGCCGTCTATCCCCGCAGCGTTCCGCCGGTGGCTTTCGTCACCTTCTCGATGATCTTTTTCGAGACGGCTTCGATCTCCGCTTCGGTCAGCGTGGTTGCGACAGGCTGCAGCCGCACGGTCAGCGCTATGGACTTCTTGCCCGCGCCCATCTGCGCCTCGGCCTTTTCGCCGGCAAACTGGTCGAAGACGCGCACGCTTTCGATCAGCGCGTTGTCGGCGCCCTGCGCCGCATTCACCGCGCTGATCGCCTCGACGCGGGCATCCACCACAAAGGCGAAATCGCGGTCCACCGCCTGCAGGTCGCTGATCGTCAGCGCCGGGCGGACAGGCGATTTTGCCTTGGGCAGGGGCACATTGGCCACCAGAACGCTGAAGGCGACCGCCGGCCCCTTCACGCCCATCGCCGCCAGAATGCGCGGATGCACCTCGCCGAAGGTGGCCAGCGTGTTCGGGCCAAGCCCGATCACACCGGCGCGGCCGGGATGCCACCAGCCCGGCACCTTGCGGCCGATCTGTGTCCGTGCCGGGGCGCCAAGGGCGGCCAGGACAGCCTCGGCATCGGCCTTGGCGTCGAAGACGTCGACCGGCCGCCGGCTGCCATAGGGATCGCGCGGGGCGCTGGCACCGATCAGAAGGCCGGTCGCCTGCAGATGCTGGTCGCCGGGTTCACCGCCCTGGAAGGCGGGGCCGACCTCGAACAGCGCCAGATCCATGAAGCCGCGCGCCTGATTGCGGGCGGCTGCCGACAGCAGGCCGGGCAACAGATCCGGGCGCAGATGCGACATCTCGGACGAGATCGGGTTTTCCACCCGCACTGCCTCGGTTCCGCCGCCAAACAGCATCGCCGCCCTGGCATCGATGAAGCTGTAGGTGACACATTCGTTGTAGCCGAGCGCGGCAATCGTTCGCCGCGCTGCCTTTTCGCGCACCTGCAGGGGCGTCAGGATCGGTTTGGGCACGCCGGGCTGGCCGCGCTTCATCGCGGCGCCCTTCAGCCGGGCAAGACTGGCGATCCGGGCGACTTCCTCGATCAGGTCGGCCTCGCCCAGCACATCGGGGCGCCAGCTGGGCGGGGTCGCCATCAGCCCGTCCATGGTGAAGCCAAGCGCGGTCAGCGTGCGGATCTGTTCGCCCTCGGGAATGTCCATGCCGACCAGGCTGATCACCCGGGCGGGGTCCAGCCGGTAGGCCCGCGTGGTGTCGAGGGGCGCGCCGTCCTGCACGACATGGCTCGCCTCGCCGCCGCAGAGATCCAGCACCATCCGGGTGGCCAGCTCCAGCCCCGGAACGGTGAAGGCCGGATCGACCCCGCGCTCAAAGCGATAGCGGGCATCGGAATTGATCTTCAGCGCTCGCCCCGTGGCAGCGACGGTGATCGGGTCCCAATAGGCGGATTCGAGAAAGACCTCGGTCGTCTCTGCAGTGCAGCCCGAAGCCTCGCCGCCCATGATGCCGGCCAGCGACTCCGGCGTGCCTTCGCCGTCGGAAATCAGCATCTGATCCGCCGCCAGCCTGTAGGTCCGCCCATCCAGCGCCAGCAGGTCCTCGCCGCCCTCGGCGGGGTGGATCTGCAGCATCCCGCCCCTGACCTTTGCCACGTCGAACACATGCAGCGGCCGGTTCAGGCCGATGGTGAAGAAGTTGGTGATGTCGACCAGCGCAGAGATCGGGCGAAGGCCGATGGCCTTCAGCCGGTTCTGCAGCCAGTCGGGCGAGGGGCCGTTCCTCACGCCACGGATGACCCGGCCGGCAAAATGCGGGCAGCCCTTCGCCTTCAGCGAGGGTGCGATCCGCACGCCCACCGGGCTGTCAAAGCTGCCCTGCACCGGCACGATTTCCAGCGGTTTCAGCCGGCCGAGGCCGCGCGCGGCCAGATCGCGGGCAATACCGCGGATTCCCAGCGCATCGGGGCGGTTCGGCGTCACCTTGACCTCGAACACCGGATCGTTCAGCCCGCGATAATCGACGAACCGTACCCCCATCGGTGCGTCCTCGGGCAGTTCGATGATACCGTCGTGGTTGTCCGACAGCATCAGTTCGCGTTCCGAACACAGCATGCCGTTCGATTCCACGCCACGGATGACACCCGGCTTCAGATCGACGCCGGTGCCCGGGACATGGGTGCCGGGCGGGGCAAAAACGCCGATCAGGCCGGTGCGGGCATTCGGCGCGCCGCAGACGACCTGCACCTCCACCATGCCGGTTTCCGGGCCATCGGGCCAGGTTGCCACGCGGCAGACGCGCAGCCGGTCGGCATTGGGGTGCTGCACCGCCTCGATCACCCGGCAGATGCGGAAGGCCGACAATGCGGCGGCCGGATCCTCGACCCGCTCGACCTCCAGCCCAAGGTCGGTCAGCGTCTCGGAAATCTCGGCGACGGTCGCCGAGGTGTCGAGATGATCGTGCAGCCAGGAAAGGGTGAATTTCATCGCAGGGCCCGCCGGATTGGGAATGGCCCGGCATTAGCGCAAAGGGGCGCCGAGGGAAAGGGCGGCAGGGCATCCGCGATCTTGCCCGCGGCGCGGCCGGGCGCTATCCCGGCGGCACGGGGCCAAACGGGGCGTGGATGCGGTGGCGGCAATCTTGTTCAGGGGTGCGCTCGGGCGCGCGGCTTTCGCGCTGGCGGTGCTGGTGGCGGGATGCGTCTCGCCGGGCGGTGGTGGTTCCAGCCGGGTGGCGCTGTTTCAGGGCGACATGATCGCCCAGCCTCCGGCGGGCTATTGTGTCGACCAGGGGGCCAGTGCAGCGCAGGGCGGCGGCGCGGTTGTCCTGATGGGTCGCTGCAGCGGCGATACGGCGGCGGTGCCGGCGCTGATCACCCTGTCCGTGGGCGAGCCGGGGTCTTCCGCCGTGCTGCAGTCCGGCGCGAAGGCGCTGTCGGACTATTTCCGCTCCCCTGCTGGCCGGGCGGCGCTGGCGCGGGATGGCAAGGCAGGTTCGGTCCGGGTGCAGCAGACCTCGGTGGTTGACGGCGCGCTCGTCCTGCGGGTGGTGGACCGGGCCGTGGGTGATTACTGGCGGGTCATTTTCGGGCTGCGGGGGCGGCTTGTGACGATCTCGGTTCGTGCCGACGACCCCGCACAGGGGCGCCGGATTGTCGATCTGGCGATGGCGGCGATGCGGCAGGCAAATCCCGCCACATCGGAATGAATTTGTTTACGGCTGCGGCATATCCTGTTGGCAAGGCGACGATTTCTCCGTCATAAGGGAATCGTTTCGCACTGGGAAACGGTTGTCAGGGGTGGACGGGGCGGCAGATGGTGCGTCGGATCGAAAGGCTGTTCGACCGGCTGGTCTTCCGCCGGACGCTGGCGCGCTGGGCGGCGCTGGCGGCCGCGACACCGCAGTTTTCGCTGTCCGACCTGCGCATCCTGCGGGGCCGTGCCCGTGATCTTCGGCGCGAGGTTGACCGTGTGCTGCATCGGGCCGACAATCGCCTTGCCCTGCCAGCGATCGGTGCCGCAGCGCTGCGCCGCCCGATCGGGACCGACTGGATCTGGCGCCCGGATCTGTGGACCGGCCCGATCCCGGTGCCCGGCCAGGCATCGGTCCCGGGCAAGACGCCGGTCTGCGACGGCGCAACGCTGTTTCACGATTGCCGCCGGTCCGAACTTTCGATCCGCCAGATCCGCAACACCCGGGTCGAGGATATCGCCCCTTTCGGCTTTCGCGTCGATGTGTTCCGCTTTGACGGCAGCTTCCTGTCGCTGGTGCTCGACCTGCCGGACGAGGCGGCGCGGGGCCTGGATCTGCGGCATCTGATCCGGCTCGATGCCGTGGTCGAGGTGGAGCGACCGCTCGACATTCTGGCCCGGCTGAACGTCAAGCATGGGCCGAACGTGGAGCAGATCGTGCGCGACCTGCCTTTGCGCGCAGAGGAGGTGATGGTCGAATTCGATCTGGCCTACACGCGGGTGAATGAGAAGCGGATCGAGAAATTGTGGATCGATCTGATCTTCGAGGGGCCAGAGATGAACCAGGTCATCCTGCGCGACGTGACGGTCAGCCGCCGTCCGCGTGCCGAGATCTGACGGAGGCAGGGATGACCCAGGGTGCAAGGCTGACCGAGACGCGGATCCGGGCGGGGATCTGGGAAGGCGTCCTGACCGATGCCGGCCTCTCCCCCGTGCTGGAGGTGGTGCTGGGCGGCCAGACGCTGGGCCCGGCCGAGGTGCGCCCCGTTCCGGGGGGCACGAATGAACATGCGGTCCGGGTGCCGATCCCGGCCGACCTGCTTTCGGAGGGGGTGCAGACCTTCCTGATCCGGATGGGCGGCGAGACGCTGGCGCATTTCAGCATCATCACCGGCGCCGCACTGGAGGACGATCTGCGTGCCGAGATCGACCTGTTGCGCGCCGAACTGGACTTGCTGAAACGCGCCTTTCGCCGCCATTGTACCGAGACGGGGGGATGACGGCGAGAGGATGACGCCCATCGGGTTGCGCGGCGGCAATTGCCGGTGGCGGCCGCTACCGTGGTGGAATGCGCCATCTTTGCCTGGCTGATTGCCATCGCCGCAACGGCCCCGCCACGGGTGTGGTACAACCGCATCCGCGCATTGGCGTTGCGTCGAGCCGGTCTGATCGAGGCCGCCGCCGCCGCTTGCCCGTTGCCAGCGGGGGCGGGCACATGGCTGGGCGCCCGCGGCCTTCAGAACCCCTGGTCCAGTGTCCCCGGCCGCAAGGCGATATCGGCCAGTGTCGAGCGGTCCAGATCGGCCAGAAAGGCCGCCTCCGCCGACCGCAGCCGGGTCTTCAGCCGGCAGTGCCCATCGATGGTGCAGTCGCTGCCCCCGGCGGCGAAACATTCGACCAGCGGCTGCCCGTCTTCCAGCAGGCGCATGACGGCGCCAAGGCGGATCTCTGCGGCGGGCCGGGCCAGCATTGCCCCGCCGCCACCGCCCCGTCGGGTGGTGACATAGCCCGCCTGCGCCAGTTTCTGGATGATCTTGGACAGGTGATGGCGTGACAGGCCGAATTCCTCGGCCAGTTCGGCGGTGGAAAACCCCCGGTCGGCAGCGCCGGCCATGCGCATGAGCATCCGAAATCCGTAATCGGTGAAGGAGGTAAGACGCATGGCAGCGGCGATCCGGCTTGAATGAGTATTTACAATACCAATTAACAGGGCTAGACAGGATTGCAAGAAAAACCGGATCTCTCGCCATGCCTGATGCCCAGCCTCGCGCCTCCATATCCTCGGCCCGCCCCGCAATCACGGCAGCCCTGATGGCGGAAACCGGGCTGGACGCGCAAATCCTGCACGATCTGGTGCACCGCTTCTATGCCAGGGTCCGTAGCGATGTGGTTCTGGCGCCGATCTTCGATGCGCGCATCAAAGACTGGGCGCCGCATCTGGACCGGATGGTCGATTTCTGGTCCTCGGTCGCGCTGATGACCGGGCGATATCATGGCGCGCCAATGCCGGCCCATGCCACGCTGCCCGTCACCTGGGCGCATTTCGACCGCTGGCTGCTGCTGTTTCGCGAAACCGCCGAGGAGGTCTGTCCGCCGGCGGGTGCCGCCCATGTCATCGAACGTGCGGAGCGTATCGCCCGCTCGCTGCACATGGCGGTGGAGGATGCCGCGCTGGTGGGGGTACGGGTGGCCCCGTCCCTGCGCTGAACCCGGGAGGATCAGATGACCGACACCATACCTTTGGACGACCCCGCCGCAATGACGCGGTATATCGAGACCCGCTTTCACGCCCGCCACCGGGAACAACTGCCCGCGCTGGCGGCTCTGGCCGAAAAGGTCGAAGGCGTGCATTTCGGCGATGAGGACGTGCCGGAAGGCCTGGCCAGCGTGCTGCACCGGATGATCGGCGATCTGGAAGTGCATATGAAGAAAGAGGAGTTGATCCTGTTTCCCGCCATGCGGCGCGGCGGGATGCCGGGAATCGAGAATCCCATTGCGGTGATGCGGGCCGATCATGACAATCATGAAACCGAGGTCGCCGAGATTCGCCGCTTGACGCGGGATCTGACGCTGCCTGCCGGCGCCTGCCGTTCCTGGACGGCGCTATATGGCGGGCTGGCAGAGTTTCTCGACGATCTGGCGGAACATATCCGGCTGGAAAACGATGTGCTTTTTCCGGCTTTCGAGACCGAGGAGCAGCCGCATGCCTGACCCCCTGCCACGCTGCCCCAGGCATGAGACAGCGGCGCGGCATCATGCCCTCGCCTCGCCGGCCGGGGGGGCCACGGCATGACGGGCCAACCCGACATCGCGATCGCCCGGGTCTATGACCGGCCGCAAACACCGGGCCGGGCGCGGCTTCTGGTCGACCGGCTCTGGCCGCGGGGCATATCGAAGGTGGAACTCGCGCCCGACGACTGGCTGCGCGACATCGCGCCCAGCAACGAGCTGCGCAAGTGGTTTGGCCACGATCCGGTGCGATGGGCGGAATTCCGGACCCGCTACCGAAGCGAACTCGACGCCGAGCCCGAGGCGGTGGCCCATGCGCTGGATTGGTGCCGCCGCGGGCCTGTGACGCTGCTCTATTCCGCCCATGACCGGGAACACAATCAGGCGGTGGTCCTACAGGAGTATCTGACGGATTCTCTTGAAAAACGGACCGCCGGTTGATGGCTGGTTCGGCGCCATTTCTGCGGCGGCCGGCGCCGCGCGCGACGCCCCCTGTCGCCGCCGTCATCGTCGGAGGTGGGAGGTGACGAGCGACCCTGAAGTCCCCGGCCGCTATGCCTCGCCGCCCTGCATGGCGGCAGAGGTCGACCCGGGCTATTTCGATCCCCTGGCCGTCGATCCCCAGCAGGCCCGCGATGTCGCCCGCTGGCGCAAGGCTGAACGCATCCGTCTGCGCGCCGAACGCGACACGCTTGGCGTTGCAGAGCGGCAGGCCGCCGGCGGCGCCATCGGCCGGCGTCTGGCCGAACTCTTGCGCCAAAGGTTCGGCGATCTGCGTGGCCGCGTGTTCTCGGGCTATTGGCCGATCAAGGGCGAGCCGGACCTGCGCCCGCTGATGGCGGATCTGCACCGTGCCGGCGTTCTGGTCGCGCTGCCGCTGGTCGAGGTGAAGGCCGCGCCGCTGGTGTTTCGCCGCTGGACGCCGGACACCCGGATGGTGCGCGGGGATTGGAACATCCCCGTCCCCCCGCCGGATGCGGCGCAGGTCACGCCGGAAATCACCCTCGCCCCGCTGGTGGGCTGGACGGACGGCGGCTACCGGCTGGGCTATGGCGGTGGTTATTTCGACCGGACGCTGGCAGCCCTGTCGCCGCGGCCGTTCGCCATCGGCATCGGTTTTGAATCGGCGCGCCTGGACACGATCTTTCCCCAACCCCATGACATCGCGTTGCAGGCAATCGTGACAGAGGCCGCAAGCCGGCCGGTACCCCTGCATCCCTAGCGGCAGGCATCCGACCGTCGCGTGCGAATTTTACCATCCGTGTCGCCGGTTTGTCGGGCAATGCGGATGGCGGGTTCATGCCCTGCGGTGCGCCTTGGGTTGCCGGCCAAGCGGTCCCCCGGTCGGGTAGCGGGCAAGCCCGCCGCCGCTGTCCGGCGGCTGCGCCGCGACCCGCTCGGCCGGCAATCCAAGGCGCAGGTCGATGGAAAGCTCGGGGTGAGCCACGTCAAGCTGGCGGTGATGGGCGATGCGTGCGGCGCCGATGGTGCATTCCTCGGTTCCGAGCGGCGACAGCAGGCAATCGGGCAGGCCGGTGCCGGGAATGATCTGCGCCGCCAGCCGCACGGCAAGATCGGGCAGAATCGTTGCGATCAGCGGCAGCATGCCGCCGCCGAAGATGATCGTCTCGGGATTGAAGAGATTGACCAGCGAAACAAGGCCAAGCGACAGATCCCGCGCCAGGTTCCCGGCAATCGCCATCGCATCCGGTTCGCCCGCGACAACCCGCTGGGCAACCCGTGCCGGCAGGTCCGCGGTGTCGATGTCCTGCGCCCAGTCGAATCCCCGGCATTGATCGGCCAGCGCCGCGAGGTTCACGAAGGTCTCAAGACAGCCACGCTGGCCGCAACTGCAGGGCGGACCATCGCTGGCAATGCGGATATGGCCCACCTCCATCCCCGTACCGTGGGCGCCGCGGAACAGACGGCCGTCCAGAATGGCGGCCCCGCCGCAGCCTGTGCCGACCTTGAGATACAATGTGCTGCGCCCGGCCGTTTCAGGATGGCCATAGGCCGCGCCAAAGGCTGCGGCATTCGCGCTGTTCTCGATGGTGAAGGGCATCGGCAGGACCTCTGCCAGAATGCTGTGCAGATCCAGGTCCTTCCATCCGACGATGGGCAGGTTCACCACATGCCCCGTCAACTGCACCAGGCCAGGAACCGTCACGGTCGCGCCCAGCAGGCGATTGCGGAACCGGCGGTCGGCGCAGAGCACCTCCACCTGCCTGCCGATTGTCCGCGCCACGGCTTCGGGGGCCACGGGATGCGGCAAGGTCTGCTCGATCGAGCAGGCCATCTGCGCGGCGAGGTTGATGACGGCAAAGCGCAGCACCTTCACGCCGATCTCGATCCCGAGGAAATAGGCGGCCTCGGGATTGATCGCCAATGCGGTGCCGGGCCGGCCCAACTCGCGCTCGCCCGATCTGTCGCGGCCGCTGGTCGTGCTGCACAGCAGCCCGCGCTGCATCATGTCCGCCGTCAGGCGGCTGATCGACGGCGGCGTCAGTTCCAGCATGCGCGACAGTTCGGCCCGGGTGGCCGGCTGACGCAGCAGGACGGTCAGGATGTTGCGCTCGTTGACAAGTTTCGCCAGCGTCTGATCAGCCATCGCCCCGTCCATTGCCAGCCGGGCGGCAGAGCGCGAGATGCGCCGGCGATGCGCGGACAAGCCGGATGCTGGACGACGGCGCGACCAAAGACAATGGAAATCCGCGCCGCGCCGATTCTGCCTTGCAGCTCATGCCGCGCTGCCCCGCATCATTCCAGGTTGGTGTGGTTGGCCCGCATCGCCTCTGCGGTGACGCCAAGCCGCTTTTTCAGCTTCAGCACCATCACCTCGAACAGGACGAACAGCGCGCCCTCGTAGAGCGACCCCATCGGCAGGACCGAGGTCGCGGCCACCCCCTGATCGTCGGCCATGGTCTGGGCCGGCAGATGCAGGATGAAATCAGCCAGTGCGGCGCAGCGACCCTTCGGCTGTGCGGTGATGAAGAGGACGTCGGCGCCGGCATCCTTTGCAACCTGCATCAGCGCCTCGGCGGTCGAGATCCAGCCCGGACCGCAGGTCACAAGGAAGACATCGCCCGGTCCGACGGCCGGGGTCGTCATGTCGCCCTCGACCGCAGCGCCCATGCCCATGTGGAACATCCGCATCGCGAAGCCCATGATCTGCAGCCGCTCGCGCCCGCCGCCGAACACCACGATCCGCCGCGCTCCGGCCAGGCGTTCGACAAGCGCATCCACCTGCGAATCGTCCAGCCGCGCGAAAACGCCGCCAAGTTCGCCCAGTGCCGTCTGATAGCTGTCCATTCTGATGCCTTTCTCCGCCAGGTCGCGCCTCACTTTGCGCCGACACCAGCACTATTTGTTGCCTGCTGCAAGAAATAACGCGATCGCGTCGGGCTGTCGGAAGATGGTTCAAGAAATTCCAGTGCACCAGTTTTTTCGTCTGGATTTCTTACTAAAAGAAATTATTGTCGAACCTGCGAATGATCGGACCGATGGCCGGGGGTGGGCGATGACGGAATATGCCATTCATGCGATGGTCTGGGTTGCGGGATGGAGCAATGCCGAGGCCGAGCGGGCAATCACCTCTGCCGCGGCGCTGGGCTACGACATCCTGGAAATCCCGCTGCTCGACCCTGATCGTATCGATGTTGCGGCAACGCGGGCACTTCTGGACCGTGCCGGCATCCGCGGTGCGATCAGCCTTGGCCTGTCGCTGGCCGGCGACATTTCCAGCGAAGATCCCGCAGCGGTCCGCCACGGGTCGGAAATCCTGCACAAGGCGCTGGCGGCGACGCGCGCCATCGGCGGCAATTACCTGGGTGGCGTGATCTATTCCGCGCTGACGAAATACACCCGGCCGGCCACCACGCGCGGCAGGGCGAATTCGGTGGGCGTGATCCGGGAACTGGCGCAGGAGGCGGCCCGGTCCGGCATCACCATCGGCATCGAGGCGGTGAACCGCTACGAGACCAATCTTCTGAACACCGGCCAGCAGGTGATGCGCTATCTCGACGATGTCGGGCTCGACAATCTGATTGTCCATCTCGACACCTTCCACATGAACATCGAGGAAACCGACGGGCCGGCAGCGATCCGGCTGTGCGGCGACCGGCTGGGCTATTTCCACGTCAACGAAAATCATCGCGGCATTCTCGGGACCGGCACCATGCATCTGCAGCCGCTGTTCCGGGCGCTGGCCGAGATCGGCTATGACCGCCCCGTCGGGTTCGAGGCCTTCTCGTCTTCGGTTGCCGATGACGTGCTGGGCGGCATGGCGGGGATCTGGCGCGATCTCTGGCAGGACAGCGACGCGATCGCCGCTGGCGCGATTGCGGCGATGCGCCGCGAAATGGACGATGCGCGCAGCACCATGGCGCTTCTGGCGAAGGTCTGACATCCGGCGGTGGCCGGCGGGCAGGCAAGCAGATTCATTCAGCTTTGTAGAGGGAGACAACACGATGAAGAGACGTCAATTCTTTTCACTCGCCGCCTCGGTCAGCGCTTTGGCGCTGGCAGGCGGCTGGCGTCCCGCGCTGGCGCAGGACCGGCTGTCGATGGTCTCGATCCCCAAGGTTCGCGCCCCCTGGTTCAACCAGTTCGAGGTCGGCCTGAACCGTGCGGGCGAGGAATTCGGCGTCGATGTGGGCCAGCAGGCCCCCGCCAGTGCCGACGAGGCGCTGCAGGTCCGCCTGGTCGAAGATGCGATCAGCCAGGGCGTCAATGCCCTGATCGTGGTGCCGAACAACGCCGCCACGCTGGTCCCGTCGTTCAAGCGGGCGAAGGAGCAGGGCATCGTTGTCCTCACCCATGAATCGCCCGCACAGGAAGGCGCCGACATCGACATCGAGATGATCGACAACGTGGCATTCGGCGCAACGGCCATGGACACGCTGGTCGAGCAGATGGGGACCGACAGCGGCAAGATCGTCGTCTATGTCGGTTCGCTGACGGTGCCAGCCCACAACATCTGGGCCGATGCCGCGCTGGCGCGGGCGGCTGAGGCCTATCCGGGGGTCGAGGTGGTGGCCGAGCGCTTCCCCGTCTCGGAAGACCAGAGCCTGGCGCGCCAGACCTCGCTTGACGTGCTGACCGCCAATCCCGACCTGAAGGGCGTGCTGGCCTTCGGCAGCCAAGGTGCCCCCGGCGCCGCGCAGGCGGTGAAGGAGCGCGGCCTGATCGGCAAGGTTGCCGTCATCGGCACCACCAGCCCGAAACAGGCGGCGCAGTACATCCGCGACGATTCGCTCAGCGCCGTCGTGCTGTGGGATCCGGGCGAAGCAGCCTATGCGCTGGTCTACCTGGGCCAGCAGCTTCTGCAGGGCAATACCGGCCTGTTGTCGACCGACCTTGATATCCCCGGTCTCGGCAAGCCGCTGTCGGTCGAGGGCAATACCATCATCTACAACCGCCCGCTGATCGTGACCAAGGCGAACCTGGACGAGAACGAGACGTTCTGACGCTCTCCCCCGGCAGCAGTTCCCCGCTGCCGGACCACTGGCGACCGCACCCTTCTTCCGGGTGCGGCCGCATTTTATTCCGGAGAGGCCGGCCATGCAGCCCTTTCTGCAACTTGACGGCATCAGCAAGTCCTTTGCCGGCGTGCATGCGCTGGTCGATGTGGACCTGACGGTGAACTCCGGCGAGATTCTTTGCCTGATGGGCGAAAACGGCTCGGGCAAGTCGACGCTGATCAAGATCGTCTCGGGTGTCCAGCCGCAGGACAGCGGCACGATCCGCGTCGAAGGCCAGGACGTGCGCGATGCGACCACGGCCGAAATGATCCGCCACGGCATCCAGGTGATCTACCAGGACCTCTCGCTCATGCCGAACCTGACGGTGGCCGAGAACATCGCCATGGCGCGCACCATTCGCGAGGGCCGGCGGTTGGTGCGCTGGGGCGAGATGCGGCAGATCGCGCAAGAAGCGATGGACCGGATCGGCGCCAAGATCGACCCCGATGCAACCGTCGGCGATCTTCCGGTCGGCCTGCAGCAGATGGTCGCCATCTGCCGCGCCTTTACCAGCGACCTGCGACTTCTGATCCTGGACGAACCCACCGCCTCGCTGAACCGGACCGAGATCGAGCACCTTCTGGCGCTGGTGCGCGAGATGAAGGACCGTGGCATCGCGATCATCTTCATCACCCACAAGATCGACGAGGTGATCGACGTCGCTGATCGCGTCACCTGCCTGCGTGACGGGCGCAATGTCGGATCGCTGACCGGCGAGGAGCTGACTTACGACCGTATCGTGGAACTGATGACGGGACGCGAGGTCGTGCCGGTGCCCTTCGTGGCGCGGATCGACCCGACGCAGGCGCCGGTCCTGAGCGTGCGCAACCTGACCAAGCGGCACAACTTTGCCGATGTCACCTTCGACCTTTATCCCGGTGAAATCCTGGGGATCGCGGGGCTTCTGGGCTCTGGCCGGACCGAAATCGCCAAGGCGCTGTTCGGGTTCTCGCCAGCCGACAGCGGCGAGATCCGGATCGGCGGCAAGGTGCAGCCCATCCGCAACGTGCGCGAAGCGGTGGCGGCCGGAATTGCCTATGTGCCGGAAAACCGTCTGACCGAAGGGCTGTTCCTGCAGAAAGCCGTGGGCGACAACCTGGTGTCGAACGTGATCGACGACCTGACCGGCCGCGGCGTGCTGATCGACGAGGACCGCAAGGCCGCGATGGTGGCAGAGTGGATCGGCGCGCTGTCGATCAAGGTGGCGGATCCTTCAGCCCCGGTACGCAGCCTGTCGGGTGGCAACCAGCAGCGGGTGGTGATCGGCAAATGGCTGACGCGCCGCCCCAAGGTGCTGATCCTGAACGGACCGACAGTTGGCGTCGACATCGCGGCCAAGGCCTATATCTATGAAATCGTCCACAATCTGGCCCATGAAGGCGCGGGCGTCATCCTGATTTCGGACGAGGCGCCCGAGATCGTGAACAATTCCAACCGCATCCTTCTGGTTCGTGGCGGTCGGGTGCAGCGCGAGCTTGAGACGCGCCAGACCTCGGCGCAGGAACTTCACCGCATGGTCGCCGCATCGTGAGACCGGATCGTCCGCCCCAGGGCCGCAACCGCCGAGGCACAAGATGAAACTGTTCCAGCGCAGCGAATTCTATCTTGTGGTGCTGATCGCGCTGATCTGCATCTTCATCACCAGCCAGAACCCCAACTTCCTGACATTGCAGAACCTCTACGGCGTTCTTCGCAGCGCCTCGGTCAACGGGATCTTCGCGGTCGGCGTGCTGTTCGTGCTGATCCTGGGCGGCACGCCCGACGTGTCTTTCCCCGCCATTGCCCAGGTTACGCAATATGTGGCGGTCCTGGCGCTGATTGCCATCGGCGGCGGCAACATCGCCCTGGCCTTTGCCATCGCCATCGTCCTTGGCGCCGTCATGGGCGCGCTGAACGGGATCATCATCCAGATCTTTCGGGTGACGACCATCGTCGTCACCATCGCGACCTTCAACCTCTATTTCGGCATGCTCTACGTGCTGTCGCGCGGCGACGTCCTGTTCGAGGTGCCCAGGCCGTTTCACGATTTCGGTGGCACGCTGCTGTTTGCGCGCGAAGGTGCGAACGGCGCCGTCTATGGCCTGTCGCTGCTGCCGGTGCTGTGGCTGGCGGTGATGATCGTCGGCTGGTTCATCCTGCGACGGACCATGCTGGGCCGGTCGATCTTTGCCATGGGTGGCGATGAGGTATCGGCCGTGCGGATCGGCGTAAACACCTTTGCCGTCCGGCTGTTCGTCTTTTCCTTCGTGGGTGCGCTGGCGGGGATCGCGGGGATCGCCCATGCCTCGCTGGTACTGTCGGCAATCCCGAACAGCATCGTCGGGGTCGAGCTGGAGGTGATCGCCGCCGTGGTTCTGGGTGGCGCCAGCCTGTTCGGTGGCAAGGGAACCGTGACCGGCACCATGCTGGGCGTGCTGCTGTTCGCGATCCTGCGCAACGGCCTCGTCCTGTTGAACATCTCGTCCTACTGGTATGACGTGACCATCGGGATCGCGATCATCCTCGGCATGTCGGCCAATGCCTGGCAGCAACTGCGCGCCCGCCGCAACCAGGTGAATGTCGCGGTGGAAGGAGAGGCGCCCTGATGAAGCCCGGACACAAACCCTTCCTGCAGCGCCTGTCGGCCGATGCGCCGCTGCTGTTCATCCTGATCGCCATGGTCGTGCTGATGGCGCTGCTGCTGCCCGGGCGGTTTCTCGCCAGCTACAACCTGGTCAACCTGGCCAACCAGTTGCCGGTGCTGGCGCTGCTTTCGATTGGCATGATGGTCTCGATGCTCAGCGGCGGCATCAACCTGGCCATCGTTGCCGCCGCGAACTTTACCGGCATCGTGACGGCGCTGACCATGGACTGGCTGACCGGGGGTGCGGCGGCTACGGCCGGGTTGCCGGTGATCCTGTTGTCGATGGCGGTGGGCCTTGCCGCCTGCATGGTGATCGCGCTGCTGACCGGGTTCCTGATCGCCTGGCTGGAAATCCCGCCGATCCTGGCGACGCTGGGCGTGATGATGCTGCTGGACGGGCTATCCATCGTGATGACGCGGGGTTACACGCTGTCCGGCTTTCCGCCCTTCGTGGTCGAGATCGGCAACGGCAGCCTGTTCTGGGCGATCCCCAATGCCTTCGTGATCCTTGTCCTTGTGATCCTTGCCCTGCATTTCGTGCTGAACCGCTCGCCCTTCGGTTTCAAGCTCTACATGCTGGGGGCAAACCCGCGGGCTGCGGAATATTCCAACATCGACACGCGCATGGTGCTGATGAAGCAATATGCGCTGTCGTTCCTGCTGGCGGCGCTGACCGGCTTCATCATGATGGGCCAGTTCAATTCGGTCAAAGCCAACTATGCGGAAAGCTATGTGCTTGTCACGGTTCTGGCCTGCTTTCTGGGTGGCATCAACCCGTTCGGCGGCGACGGGCGGTTGTCGGGAATCGTGCTGGCGGCGGTGATCCTGCAGACCATTTCCAGCGGGGTGAACCTTCTGGGGGTCGACCCGTTCTTCGTGACAGCGATGTGGGGTGCGATCATCCTGATCGTGATCGCCGTCTCGCATCTGACGGGCCGTCATTCAATCCAGGCCATGATCCGCGCACTGGGCCTTGGGCGCGACAAGGCGGCGGCCCGGCCCGAAACGAAGGAGTGAAGACCATGCTGGAACCCGATTTTGTCAGGATCGACGGTGTTTCGGGCGCTGTTGCCCCCCAGACCGGGCATTACGTCAAGAAGTTGAGCGATCTGCGCGGCCTCTATCAGGACGCCGGCGCCTATGATGCGCTTCTGGCCCGCGGCGATGGCGTCGCATATGAGGTGCAGGAATATCGCAAGCCGGGGTCCGACCTGTTTTTCGGCACCACCACCATGTATCCGGGGCAGGTGGCCGGCGAGTATTTCATGACGCGCGGGCACTACCATGTCCGCCCCGATCTGGGCGAGGTCTACTATACCCAGCGCGGCCAGGGCGTGCTGCTGCTGGAAAATCGCGCGGGCGAGACCCGCGAGGTCGAGATGACACCGGGCAGCATCGCCTTCATCCCGCCGGGCTGGGCGCATCGCTCGGTAAACACCGGGCAAGAGCCGCTGGTCTTCGTCTGGGTGCTCGATGTCGAGGCGGGCAATGATTATGCCGAGATCCCGACCAGGGGCATGCGGCGCATCGTCGTGGCCGATGGCGGGCCGCAGGTCCGGGCCAACCCGAAACATTCGGGCTAGATAGCGGCGTATCGGCCGCAGCAGCTAAAGCGCGGCGAGAAACCCGCGCAATGCGGCGGAAAAGCCGGCGCGATAGGCGGCCCGGTCCGTGGTCTTGTCGGGGATCTCGACCATCTCGGCGCCGGGGATCGCATCGGCGGTGGCGCGGGCCAGCGCCAGCGGGTGGATTGCATCGCGCGCAGAGCCGATCACCAGCGTCGGCACCGCGATCGCCGCGGCATCGCGCGGCAGAATGCCCGGTCCATCGCCACCGATCCGGGTCAGCAGGGCAGCCGTCACCGCCAGCGGCGCGCGCGCGAAAAAGCCGTGCAGCGAGGCCAGATTGTCGGGCGATGTCTCTGCCAGCATCCGCGCGGTAGGGCCGGCGTCGAACAGCGCCCGGGCTTCGCCGGCCGGGTGGTCTGCCAGCAACGTGCCGACCTCGCGATTGGGTTGCAGGTTTGCGGGCGAACGGTCAAACAGCCATGCCGGGCGGGCAAGGATCAGTGCCGAGACCAGATCGGGACGCAGCACGGCAATCCGCAGAGCCAGCGCTGCACCCATGGAAATGCCGCCAACCGGGATCGGCCCGAGCTTGCGGGCGTCAAGCCAGGCGATCAGGTCGCCGGCAAAGGTGGCAAGCGAGAATTCGGCCGGATTGCCGGCCTCCGACGCGCCATGCCCGCGGCATTCCACCGTCAGCGCCTGCCAGCCGCCATCGGCGGGGAAGGCCTCGGCCGGCTGGGCTGCATCGCCGCACAGGCCATGCTGGAACAGCATCGCCCGGCCAGTGCCGCTGCTGTGAACCGCCAGCGCGACACCGTCATGCCGGAAGGTGCCGACCCGCGTCATTCGCCGATCAGCCGGCGCAGGAAGCGGGCGGTCTGGGCGGCCTCGGCCTCGCGCAGCCCGTGCGTGACCAGCGCGCCATCATAGCCCGCGCGCCGAAGAGTACCGATATAATGCGGCCAGTCGATCACCCCATGTCCGGCCGTGGCAAAGTTGCCGGCGGCGTCGCGATCCTTGGCATGCGCCAGTGCGATATCGGGGCCAAGGAGGTCGACCGCCGCCTCGATGACGGAACCGCTGTCGGCCTTGCCATCTTCGAACAGGTTTGCCGCATCCAGCACGATGCGGATCGGCCCGCCGGGGAACAGATCGAGCAGCCGCCGCGCCCGTGTTGCAGTGCTGACGACATTGGCAAGCTCTGGCTCGACGCCGACGGTAACGCCATGGCGTTCGGCCAGCGGCAGGATGCGGCGGAATTCGGCCACCATCGCGTCCCAGCTTTCGGGCAGGTCGTTGTCGGGGTGGCGGCGCCACTGGTCATCGCGATCGCGGCTGCCGGTGCAGACCGTGACCATGCCTGCCCCCATCTGCGGCGCGGCAGCGGCGATCGCGGCAAAAGCGGCGCGGCCGGCCTCGCGCTGCGCGGCATCGGGATGGATCATGTTATAGGTCGCCGATACGGCGACAACGCCAACCCCGGTATCCGCGGCTGCGGCGGCCACCGCCTCGGCGGTGGCGGGTGGTATCACCGTTGGCAGCGCGGACAATCCCGAACAGGCCATGTTGTACTGCACCACCTGGTATCCCGCGGCGCCGGCGGCCCGCAGGACCGCAAAAGGTGTGGTGCCCGGAAAGGTCTTGGCAAAGATTCCCGCCTGCATCACACCATCCCCGAAACCGAATCCAGCCGCACGGGACGGCCGCTGTCCACCGACTCGCGGATTGCCACCAGCGCCCGGATCGAGGCGATGCCATCTGCCGCATCGGCGCCCGGCACCGGCCCACCGGTCTGTGCGGCAAGGGCCAGCGCCTCGATCTGGCGGCGGTAGAAATGTCCGTCCGCGCCCAGCACCCGCGTGGTCTCGCCGGTGTCTTCCCGAAAGATTTCCACATCCGAGGACTTGTAGAACCAGGGGTTGTAGGTCCGCGCCTGCACCGTGCCGCGTTCGCCGTAGATCTGGAACCCTTCGCTCCAGTCCAGGCAGATCGGCACCGTCAGGTCGAGATGGCCCAGTGCACCGCTTTCGAAGGCCACGTCGATGAACCAGCAATGCGCCTTGCCAAGCTTGCGGAACCGCGCGTCGACCTCGGTGATCGGGCCGGCCAGATAACGCGCGGTATCGACCAGATGGCTGCCATGGGCCAGCGCGTAATACTGGCGCAGGTCGGCCTTCGGATCCGCCGCGGGCTTTCTTGCCTTTGCGCTGCGCAGGATCACCGGCTGCACCGCGTTGGTCACATCGTAGCGTCGCGTGCCGTCGCAATACCAGGCCTTCAGCGCCAGCATATCGCCCATCTCGCCCGTGACGAAGGCCCGGGCGCTCTGGATGCCGGCATCGAACCGTTTCATGTGGCCGACCTGAAGCAGACGCCCGCTGTCGGCGGCCACGCGCGCAAGATCCTCGACCTCTTCGACCGACATGCCCAACGGCTTTTCGCACAGCACATGTTTGCCGGCCTGAAGCGCGCGCTTCGACGCATCGACATGGAAGGCATCGGAGGTGGCGACAATCACCAGATCGATGGCCGGATCGGCCAGCATCTCGTCATAGTCGAGATATACCCGGTCGGCGCCATGGGTGATCGCCATCCGCTTCGCAAGGTCCTCGGCCACGTCGCATACGGCATGAAGGCGGGTATTCGCGGCCTTGACGACACCTTCCAGATGCGCCGCCTGGGCGATGGGACCACAGCCCAGAACGCCGACATTCAATGGTTCAGCCATGTCAGTTCAACCCTGTCACGAATGAATCGGCCGCAACGACTCCGATACGGCGGACGAATTAATTTCATTACATTACGTAATTAAGTAGCCCTGTCCACCGGCAATTTCGGCAGAAGACGGGGCAGGGCGCGGGTTTGCGGCAAATCAGCGCCAACCGGCGATGGTCGGTCCGCGCCTGCCGCTGTGGATCGGTGCCGGTTGCCGCCTGACGGCCGCCCTAGCAGCCGCCGAACCCGTATGTCACCTGCACGCCAAGGCGGCGCAGCAGGGCGCGGTCGGCGTGGCCCTCGGGCGCCAGCCCCATGTCGCCACGAAAATTCGCAACGGCCTCGGCGGTTTCCGCCGTGTAGTACCAGTCGGCCGCGCCGATGAAATAACCGGCCTGCGCCAGTGCCGCCTCCAGCCGCTCCACCGCCGGGAAATAGTCGCCGGGTTGCAGGACCAGCGGCTGCGAGAGTTTCTGGGTTGCCGTGCAGATTTCCGGCGCGACGGGCGTCAGGGTAAAGTTACCCCCGACCGCAAGGCCATCGGCATCCCATTGCGCCAGACCGAAGATCAGCGATTCGAAATTGACGCTTTCGATGCGCAGATGGTCGAAGGCTATGTTCAACTGGCCCGCCACGACGGCAAGTTCGACTTGGCCGCCATCGCAGTCGATGGCACAGCTGGCTGTCCCGTCGGGGCCGAGCGGGCAGGCGCCATCGAAAGCCACGAAGGGCGCGCCGCGGTAAACCAGTGTGAAAATGCCGTCCGCCGCATAGGTAACGGTCTCGATTCCACCCGGACCGGGCGTCTCGCCGGCCTCGAAAGCATAGCACGGCGCCTGTGCTGTCGCCGCGCCCGGCAGCAGCGGCAAGACAAGACAGAGCGCGGGGCCAAGAAGGGTTCTGGTCATCCGGCCCCCTCCAGCACGACAATGGCCGCCCAGTGAAACGGATGGGAATAGGCGGAAAATTCCGGGGCATCCGCCACAGGCTTCAGCGGAACGGCGGAACGGCCCGGTGCGGCGGAAAGGGCCCCGGACGAGGCGATCTGGCCGCGCTGCACCAGCGTCAGCGCCAGCGCCGGATCGGCCGGCACCCCGTCCTTTGGAAAGCCCAGCCGGTAGAACTCTCGCATCATGACGGCGATCGAGCGGTCGTTCACCGGCCAGAGCGTGGCAAGAACCGTGCCGGCGCCGGCATCCTGCGCGACGGCGGCAAAGCTTGCCAGTTCGGTGCCGTCGGTCAGGCCGCCGAACCCGGTCTCGCAGGCGGAAAGGGTCAGGAGGCCGACCTCGCTGAAGTCGAGATCGGCGCCCAGGCCGGTGCGCAGATCGGCCATCGACAGGCGGGTTCCGTCCCCCATTAGCAGAAAGGATTCCGCTTCGGTCGGACCAAGTTTGAAATGCGAGGCCAGATGCAGAACGCCGAAGTCATCGGTGAAGCCGTCTCCGAAGACCAGCGCCGAGGTCAGCGTATCGCGATTGAAGTCCCGGTCCAGCCAGACCGTGCCGGGCAAGGCGGCGCCCTGGGGACCGGCGATGCCGGCAAGTTCCTCTGCCACCCCGGGTAGGGCCGGAAGATCATCGACTGAGCGCGTGACGCCGAATCCCGCCAGTTCGGATATCTCGGCAGACCCATCCGACACCGCGCCGCCCGTCACATGGGACAGGACAAAATCCTCTGCCAGCCAGTGGGTGCCGTCATGCAGCGCCGCAACCGGGATGTAGCGCAGCGGGCCATCCAGCGAAACGACCAGCCGTTCGATTCCGCCCGCAGCCAGTTCGGCGCGCAGATCGGGCGGAAACAGGAGATCGTGCATGTCCTGTGCCAGCGGCAGCGGGTTGCTGCCCGGGCGCGACAGATCCGCCCGGAACGCCGCAACGGCCGCAGTCAGATCGTCCGCGGTCAGCGCCGCATCGCCCAGACGATCCTGCAGGAAGGCGCGTTGCGAAACCGGCGTTGTCAGCAGGATGCCGATCCGCCCATCAAGCACCACATATTGCAGCGCTGCCGCCCGCCCCTTGTCGGACATCGCCCTGAGCAGGCGCTTGACGCTTTTGCCCGAGGTCAGATCCTGCACCTCGTGGGCATCGGCGATGGAGCCGACGATCTGGTCGACCACGGCTTCCCGATCCTGGGCCGCCGCCTCCAGGGTTGCATCCAGCCTCGCCAGTTCGGCGGTGTCACCCGGCGAAAGCTCGCCACGCTTCTTTTGCAGCAAGAGTTCGCGGCGGCGCATCGACTGGCCGGTGACGGTGGGCGCGATGGGCGCGATGGCCTGGATGAATTTCGAAGCATCGGCCGCAGGCGCCAGCGCGCCGGTGGCTTCCGCGCCGAAATCCGGATCGCGGCGCACGAAGCGGTAGGTTTCGAAATCCTTCAGCATCATCAGGACCCGGTCGACTTCGGCCAGCCTGCCCGCATCCAGATAAAGGCCCGCCAGCCACCGATAATGGTCGCTGACCTGATCGCGAAAGCAGAGCTGCAGACTTTCGGGCAGGCCAACCAGCCGGCCACGCTGGACCTGCAGCCGGTTTACCGCCAGTTCGGCAAGCGACAGCGCCAGTCCCGTCTCGCCCATGTCGAACAGCCGTTCCGAGGCATGGGACCAGCCGCAGATGCGGGTCATGTCGGCCGGCACCGTGCCATAGAGGATCTGGTCGATCTGCGCCTTGGCCAGATCGGTGTTCAGCGCCATCAGTTCCAGTCCGATCGCCCGGGTCCGGTTGCCGGCCGCAGCTTCCAGCGGCGCCAGCACCCGGGCGGCATGGGCCATGCCCGGGCTGCCGGTGCCCAGGGGTTCGGCAATGGCAAAGGCCTCGCGTGCAGTGGCAAGGTCGGGGCCCACCGTACTGCGCGGCAAAACCTCGCCCAGGCCCACGACATCGAGGATCTCGATCGACTGCGGGTCGCCCCGTGTCGCGAAGGCCTGCACCACTGCCAGGAAGTCCGGCCAGCTGACCGGCGCCTTGCCGTCCAGCCAGCGGCTGGTCATGCGCCGGAACTGGTCTTGTCGCGGCCCGAAATGTTCGGTGAACGGCAATGTGCCAAATGGCGCTGCGGCCGCAATGGCGCCGCGCCAGTCGCCCCAGAAGGCCAGCACTTCGGCATGGGCGGCGCTTGCGGCGGCCGTGCGGCTGGGGTCATAGTCCTGGTTGCTGCGCCCCAGCCGGCCATGGGTCTGCATTTCGATGGCCTCTTCGCCCGCCCGAGCCGCCAGCCAGTCCAGCGCATCGCGCAGAGCGGCCGCCCCGAATCCGCCGGTTGCCGCGCGGGCCGCGATCTCGACGCATTCGCCGATCCTCTCGCTGGCCGCATCCTCGCAGGCCAGCCAGGGATAGGTTGCGGCATCGGGCGTGCCGCCGGCCAACAGCGACAGCAGCGGCGAGCCTGCAAGCAGCGCCTCGGGGGAAAGCCGCGGCATCTCCAGGCCGGCTGGGGGCGGGCGATCGGCAAGCTCTGGAAAAGCCAGGACGATCTGGGCAAGAAGAACATGGGTCTGCGACGGGCCGGTGGATGCGGTGTCGTCGCCCCCGGCTGCATCCCGCCGTTCTTCCAGCGCGACCGCGATCCGAAGCCAGTCGACAGCCCGTGCCGGATCGGCCGGCAATGCCTGACGGGTGTCAAGGAAGGCCAGTCCGATATCATAGGCCTGCCAGGACAGGTCCCAGGCATCGCCTTCGAGAAAGCGCCGCTGTATCCGGTCTTCCAGCGCCGCTGCGTCGGGGCCGGCAAAGACGCCCTCGCGCAGGGTTAGCCAGGCGCGCAATGTGGCGACATCGGCGCCCGTGGGCCGCTTCGCGCCCGAAATCCCCACCGCCCGGGCATAGAGATCCAGCGCCATCGCCGGGTCGGCGGGCTGACCTAGTCCGGCCTCGGCTTGACGGGCCAGTGCGATCAGCGCCTCGGGCTGGCCGTCTTCGGCTGCGGCAAGGTAGTAGGTCCGCGCTGCCAGGGGATCGGCCGGCATGCCAAGGCCCTGTTCGGTCATCTGTGCCATGCGCAGCGCCGCGATGCCGATACCCGCCTGGGCTGCGGCCTGCATGTGGCGCCGTGCGGCTGCCAGCAGCGCATCGGTGCGGGGCTGGCCGGAATAACCTTCGAGAAGCACCGTCGCCAGCGCAAAATTTGCGACCCCGCCGGCTTTGATGGCAAGGGGCCCGCCCAACTCGGGCCGGGCCCCGACCAGCCGGGCAAGCTGCATCAGCGGCTGGATCCCGGCGAAGCGCAGCGCAAGTTTGACCCGAAGCCCGCCGGCATAGGTCGCGGCGCTGGCAGTGTCGGTCAAATCGCTGTCGGGCCCTTCGGCCTGGACGGAAATCTGCGCATCCACGGCTTGCGCCAGTTGCAGCGCCACTTCGCCCGCGTCGCGGCGTCCGGCCAGCGCATCCTCGACCGCCGCATGGGCCATGACCGGGTCGCGCAGCGCAATCGTCGAACTGGCATAGGCTGCCCGAAGACGGTCGCGCAGCGCGGCGGGCAGGGTATCGGCCTCGATCGCGGTGGCGAAATCTTCGCCGGGTTCGAACCAGGTCGAGAACCCGGTAGGATCGGCAAGGGTCGCGATCAGCAACCAGCCGCCGAAAGCCGCAGTTTCCGGTCGGGAAATGAGGTCGACCGACTGTTCGAACATGCCGTCCGCAAGCCGCACGTCGTAGCCCGGAACCTCGATCAGATCGGTCCGGTCACGCCCCAGCATGGCCACATCCCAGGCCAGGCGGGCCGCCGCCTCGTCGTCTGTCGCCATGGCAAGCCCGGCTTCGACACCCAGCTTTGCCGCCATTGCGACATGTTGCCAGATGTCTTCGGTGGGGCACAGATCGGCCAGATGCCCGACCGTTGCTGCCAGGGCGTCCGGCTCCGTGCGGGCTGCGGCGAGAAAGGCGCCCACGCCGGAAACCCAGAAATCGGCGCCGGTCGCGCAGGCCGTCGCCTGACGCAGGATCGCGGTGCCCACCAGCGCCTGCCCGGCAGTGGGGCTGGCGAAGCGGCAGGCCAGGGCGCGGAACGGCAGCGCCGCAAAGGCCAGTATCCGTTCTGGCGCGGGATAGGTTTCGCGATCCAGCGCAAGTTCGGGTGCAAGCTGTTCGACGGCCCTGTTCCAGGCCGCGCGGGACTGCGGGCCGAAGACGCCATCGGCCGCGCCGGAAAGGCAGCCGTGCAGGGTCAGCAGGGTTTGCGCCAGGCGCTGGTCGGGAGAATAATAGCCGTTCTTGCCGGCCTGCCCGGCCGCGCGCTGTTCCAGCGTCTCGCTGCCGATCGCCTGGGCCAGGGCGCAGAAAGCCTCGGGGTCTGCGCCCGCGGCCGAAACTGCGCGGTCGAACCCGGCCGCCGTCGCGGCCAGCAGGGTTTCGGCAACGCCCTCGGGATCATCCGACCAGACAAGCGAGTTGCCGGCCTCGACATAGCCCAGCAGGTCGATCCCGGTCCGGTTCGAGATTGCGGCAACCGAAAGTCCCTCGAACGCCATGGCGATACCGACTGTCGCGTCGACCTCCGGCGCGGTGCCATCCAGGGTGCAGTCGGCCTCTGACATCAGGGCCATCCAGCCGTCCAGCCGGGGATGGGTGTCCTGCGCCTGCGCCGGAGACGGCAGCAAAGAGCAGACCGCCAGCGCCAACAGGGCCGGCCCCAATGTTCCAGCACCCTTGAATCGAATGGTTCGCATCTTCCACTCGGTTGCTTCGGTTTCCGCACAATGCCCGACACTGCATGGAGAAAAACGAAAAGATCCTGTGTCCAGCCCGAAAAGTCTGGGCAGGAACCTCCTGTGGGTCAAGTCCGCAATCCCGCGCCGCGGCTTTCGGGCAGGCGGGCCGCCGCGAGCCGGGCGCCACAATTTCGGCAGAGCGCCAACCGGGCAGGCGGGGGCGTCGGGACCGCGATGCAGGATTGTCCGGCGACAGGTTTCGCAAGGCGGGGCGATGGCCGGGCCACTGTGGCCCCAGATCAGCCAAGGCCGCGATCCGATTCAGGATGCGATATCGCCAGCGGCTGTTTCGTTCGAATATGTCGAACATGGGGTCTGCCGTTTCAGCGTTGGTGCCGAACGGGCGGCACCCGATATCTCTTGCATGGGACAGGGGCACAGGGATCGCGGGTCCGGTACTTTCGTCGCGCGGCGATGTTTGCCGCCGGTGGCGGCGGCCGGTCCGCCCGGCCTCTGCCGTCCCCCGGGGGGCCATGCCTCGCCCAACCAAGGAACGTTGAAAGGAGAAGACGATGTTTGATCATTCTGCAGCGCGCTCCACCAGCAGGACCAGGGTCATCCGCTATGACGACTTCCAATCCCCGGCGGGATACGGGCCGGACGACTACCTGAAGCGCTGGAACAACATCTACGGCCCGGGCGAACTGGCCCGTGGCGGCAGCCGGGCCTTCGAGGCCGGCGCATTCACGGTTTCGGCGATCCCGTTCCGGACGGGAGCGGATGATGGCGTCCTCGACCACATCAAATATTTCGCCGCAAGCGCCGAAACCTTCAAAGTGCCCCGCAGCGGGTCGGTCATGCTGGAGGCGACGATCACCGCCCGCACCCCCGGCACCGGCGAGGGTCGCGTGGTGCATGGCAGTTATGGGCCGGCCGGCTCCTATCCCAAAGGCCCAGGCTTTGAGGCGACCTTGCTGGAACCGCAGCAGGCTGCAGCGACGATCCATCTGATCGACTTTCATACCTGTCTCTTATACACATCT
>JACSRN010000135.1 GCA_014879735.1 Paracoccaceae bacterium | reverse complement strand
GCATCGCCAGTTGTTGCGCTCGCGTATCTCGAACGTGTCGAGGCGTTCTGTCCGAGGCTCAGCATAGGTGACCACATATTGGACAGATCCGGCGCGGCTTTCGTAGAAAGCGGTAACGGTCGGGATGCTCATCGGGCAGACTTTCACGGGATCACATGCCGGGTTGCGGCACGCATCGTCAAACAAGAGAATTCACGGATTGCATGCCCCGGATACAGATTGCTCAGCGCATCCGGGGCAGACGCCACGCTCAGGCGAGGTGCTTTTTCTCGATCAGCTCGATGATCAGCCCCTCTTCCGGGGTCCGGAAATAGACGATGCGCGAGCCGGTATTCGGGCCCTGGTCGATGACGATGATCTCGCCGACCTGATCCATCGGCCAGGCGCGAACCTTTGCCAGCATCTCGTCCATATCGCTGACGTTCATCGCCATATGCAAAGAGCCGAGATCGACCGGACGCATCCGGTAATCCTTGCGATCATCGGGTTTGGAATAGCACAGCAACTCGATATTGATCGCCCCGTTCCTCATATAGACGATCTCGACCTCGGTTCCCGGCACGCCGAGCACGGCCGAGATGACAGCCGGATCGCGCGGCGCGCGTGAAAAGGTCTCGAAGCCGAACAGATCGCGAAACATCGCCTCGGCGCGGTCCAGGTCCTTAACGGTGATGCCGGTATGGTTGACGGTGATGGGCATTGTATTCTCCTCGGGAGTTCAGCGACCGCCGCTGACGGCGACGGATGTTCCTGTGACATAGCTTGCGGCATCCGACAGCAGCCAGGCGATGACAGAGGCGGTCTCTTCGGCCGAGCCGACCCGGCCAAGGGGCACATTGGATTTGAGCCGCTCGGCCCGGCTGGCATCGCCACAGCTTTCGTGGATGTCGGTGGCAATCAATCCGGGGCGCACCGCATTGACGCGGATCTGATCAGGGCCAAGCTCTTTTGAAAGGCCAATGGTCAGTGTCTCGACCGCGCCTTTCGAGGCGCCGTAGTCGAGAAACTCGCCCGCGCCACCCAAAGTCGCCGCCATAGACGAGACATTGACGATTGATCCCCCGGCCCCGCCATGGCGGGGGGCCATCAGCCGCACCGCTTCACGGCAGCACAGGAAGGCGCCGGTCGTATTGATCGCCAATGTCTCCTGCCAGCGGGCAAGCGAGATCTCTTCGAACCTGCCGATCCGGGGCAGGATGCCTGCATTATTGACCAGCCCCTCAAGGCTGCCGTGACGTTCACGGATGCCGGCAAAGATCGCCAGCACATCCTCTTCGCGGGAGATATCACCCGCCACGGCCCAGGCCTCACCGCCCGCCTCGTGGATGGCGCTGACAACGGCGTCAGCCCCGGCTTTGGCAGAGCGGTAATTCACCACCACCTGCCAGCCATCGCGGGCGGCGGCACGCGCCGTCGCGGCGCCGATCCCGCGCGATCCGCCGGTGATCAGAACGGTTTTCACCATGGCGGTCTCCTCAATGGCTTATGCGTTGCACAGTCAGTTCGCGCGATTCGCTCGCAAAATCGAAATCACAGCCCAGATCGGCCTGTTCGACATGATCGCGGTACAGCCGCTGATAGCCGCTGTTCACCGGCGGCAGCTCGGGGGTGAAGCCCTCTGCGCGGCGCACAAGTTCTTTGTCCGACACGTCCAGATGCAGGCGGCGCGCCTCGATATCGACCTCGATCCAGTCCCCTTCCCGCACAAAGGCCAAGGGTCCGCCGTCAGCGGCCTCGGGGGCGACATGGAGGATGACAGTGCCATAGGCGGTGCCGGACATGCGCGCATCCGAGATGCGGATCATGTCGCGTATCCCCTTGTCGAGAACCTTCTTCGGCAGGCCCATATTGCCAACCTCGGCCATGCCCGGATAGCCCTTGGGGCCGCAGTTCTGCAGCACCAGAATCGAGTTTTCATCGACCTCAAGATCGGGATCATTGATGCGCTTGTAGTAGTTCTCGATTGACGAGAAGACCACAGCGCGACCCCGGTGACGGAACAGCTCCGGCGAGGCCGCCGAAGGTTTCAGCACCGCGCCGCGCGGCGCCAGATTGCCACGCAGTACGGCGATGCCGCCCTCGTCGCGCAGCGGCTTGTCCCAGTCCCGGATGACTTCCGCATCATAGACCTCTGCCTCGCGCACCTGTTCCCAGACCGGGACACCGGCGACGGTCAGCGCCTCCTTATGCAGGAGGTCATGCTCGCCGAGCGCGCGCATCACCGCAGGCAGCCCGCCCGCGTAATAGAAATCCTCCATCAGGAAGCGCCCCGATGGCATCAGATCGACAATGGTCGGCACGCCGCGCCCGAGCCTGTCCCAATCGTCCAGCGTCAGGGGCACTCCGATGCGTCGGGCGATGGCGATCAGATGCAGGACCGCATTGGTCGAGCCGCCAATCGCGGCGTTGACGCGGATCGCATTTTCAAATGCCTCGCGGGTCAGGATCTTCGAGATTGTGACATCCTGTTTGACGAGATTGACGATCTGCCGTCCCGCCAGCTGCGACAGCACCCGACGTCTGGAATCCACCGCCGGGATGGCAGCATTCTGGAACAGGCCGAGACCGAGCGCCTCGACCATCGCGGCCATGGTCGACGCCGTGCCCATGGTCATGCAAGAACCCGCCGAGCGCGAATGCCCGGCTTCGGCGGCAAGGAAATCTGCCTCGGTCATCTTGCCGGCCTTGAGCTCTTCGACCCAACGGAAAACGGCAGTGCCGGACCCGACGCGCTCGCCCTTGACGACGCCGTTCAGCATCGGCCCGCCCGAGACCACGACCGCCGGAATATTGCAGCTCGCGGCCCCCATCACGAGGGAAGGGGTGGTCTTGTCGCAACCCGCCATCAGGACGACGCCGTCGACGGGATAGGCGCGGATGCATTCTTCGACATCCATCGCCGCGAGATTGCGGTGCAGCATCGCGGTCGGGCGGGTCTGGCTTTCCGAGGCGGAAAGCACTGGGAATTCCACCGGGAAGCCGCCGGCCTCGTAGACCCCGAACTTCACCCGCTCGGCCAGATCGCGCAGATGGGCGTTGCAGGGCGTCATCTCGGACCAGGTGTTGCAGATGCCGATCACCGGGCGGCCGTCGAATTCATCCTCGGGCATGCCCTGGTTCTTCATCCAGGAACGGTGCATGAAAGCGCTTTTGGAGTTGCCGCCATACCATTGCCGGGACCGCAGCTCTTTTTTGTCACTCATTTTTCGCCCCCGCCATATCCAGCGCCACATCGACGATCATATCTTCCTGACCGCCAACCATCTCGCGCCGGCCAAGCTCTACCAGCAGGGCCCTTGTATCGACGCCATATTGCGCAGCGGCGCGTTCCGCATGACGCAGGAAGCTGGAATAGACCCCGGAATAGCCGATCGAGAGCGTCTCGCGATCGACCTGGACGGGGCGGTCCATCAGCGGGCGGACAAGGTCATCGGCGGCGTCCTGGATGCGGAACAGATCAGCGCTATGACTGAACCCCTCACGTTTCAGGACCGCAACCAGCGGCTCAAGCGGTGTATTTCCCGCACCTGCCCCCATACCGGCCAGCGAGGCATCAACGCGGGTCGCGCCTTCATGGAGCGCGACAATGCTGTTGGCGACCGCAACCGAGAGATTCTGGTGCGCATGGATGCCGATCTCGGTTTCCGGGCGCAGCGCGTCACGATAGGCGCGGATACGTTCACTCACCCCCGTCATGGTCAGCGCACCGGCGGAATCCGTGACATAGACGCAATGGGCGCCATAGCTTTCCATCAGCTTCGCCTGGGCCGCCAGAAGTGCGGCCGGCGCGCGATGCGCCATCATCAGGAAGCCCGAAACATCCATGCCGAGCCCGCGCGCCGCCTCGATATGCTGGCGCGAGACATCGGCCTCGGTGCAGTGGGTGGCCACCCGGACAGAGCGCACACCAAGAGCATAGGCCTCGCGCAGATGCTCGATGGTGCCGATGCCCGGAAGCAGCAAAGTGGTCAGCCGCGCCGATTTGCAGGCATCCGCCGCCGCCGCTATCCAGTCGTGATCCTTATGCGAGCCGAAGCCGTAATTCAGCGAGGAGCCGGCGAGGCCGTCGCCATGCGCGACCTCGATGGCGTCAATCCCGGCCGCATCCAGCGCCGCCACAATGGCCGCCAGCCGGTCAGGTGTCAGCTGATGGCGGATCGCATGCATGCCGTCACGCAGCGTGACGTCCTGGAGGTAAACTTTTGTCATGCCTTTTCCTCCGCAGCCAGAACCAGGCGTTCGGCGGTGCGCAGCGCCGCCGAAGTCATGATGTCGAGATTGCCCGCGTAAGACGGCAGGTAATGCGCGGCGCCCTCGACCTCGAGGAAGACAGTGACCTTCATCCCCGAGAAACGGATATCGTGATCGGCGAGGATCAGCGGCGCATTGTCGGGGATTTTCTCGACCTGCACCTCATGCTTCAGCCGGTAGCCCGGGACATAGCGGCGCACCTCCTCGACCATCTCGCGCACCGAGGCGCGGATCGCTTCCGGATCGGCCTCATCGCAGAGACACAGAACGGTATCGCGCATCGTCAGCGGCGGCTCTGCCGGGTTCAGAATAATGATCGCTTTGCCGTGTTTCGCGCCGCCGATCTTCTCAATCGCGCGCGAGGTGGTCTCGGTGAATTCGTCGATATTGGCCCGGGTGCCGGGCCCTGCGGATTTCGAGGCGATGGCGGCAACAATCTCGGCATAGGCCACGGGAGCGACCCGGGAAATTGCGGCCACGACCGGAATCGTCGCCTGGCCGCCGCAGGTGACCATGTTCACATTCGGGGCATCCAGATTGGCCTCGAGATTGACCACGGGGACCACGAAGGGGCCGATGGCCGCCGGGGTCAGATCGACCATGCGGATGCCGCGTGCGGCCAGCATTTCGGAATGCTTTGCATGGGCGCCGGCGCTTGTCGCATCAAAGGCTATCACGACCTCATCCGCTTCGGGCATCGCAAGGAAGCCTTCGACTCCGGTGGCACTGACCGGCACACCAAGACGCTTTGCACGCGCGAGGCCGTCGGATTCGGGATCAATGCCGATCATTGCGCCCATTTCCAGCACTTTGGAGAGGCGCATCACCTTGATCATCAGATCGGTGCCGATATTGCCGGAGCCGATGATCGCAACCTTGCGGCGGGTCATTCTTCAGTCCTTCGGAAGAGGCGCCCTGCCGCATCGCGGAGGGCGGAGATAATCACAGGGGAAGGGATTTTCCGGCCAGACGGCGCTCGGACGCCAGCTTGCGTTCTTTGCCGTCGCGGCCCTGGCGCGCAACCCGCACCGCCGAACGCAGCTGGCGCGGCTCGAATGCGGGGTCGATCTGGGCGATGATGGTCAGCGCGATGCGGGCATAATGCTCGGCCAGCAGGGTGGCGACCTCTTCGCCGTCGCGGGCGGCGCAGGCCGCCATGATCGCGCGGTGTTCGTCACGCGATTGTTGATACGAGCTGGGCTGGGTCATGTAGATGCGGCGGTAGCGCTCGGCATGTTCGTTCAGCCGCGCCGAGAATTCGGCATGCCGCGGGCCGGCGGGGCGGATG
>JACSRN010000105.1 GCA_014879735.1 Paracoccaceae bacterium | reverse complement strand
GGCCTGTTCGACACCCATATCGCCGTGGCGCTGGCGCATTGCCTGTTCAACGTGCCGCTGGCGGTCTGGATCCTGGAGGGCTTCATGCGCGGCGTGCCGAAGGAAATCGACGAGACGGCCTATATCGACGGCTACAGCTTTCCGAAGTTCTTCGTGAAGATCTTCATGCCGCTGATCGCCAGTGGCATCGGTGTCGCCGCCTTCTTCTGCTTCATGTTCTCCTGGGTCGAACTGCTGCTGTCGCGCACGCTGACCTCGGTCAACGCCAAGCCGATCGCCGCGGTGATGACGCGCACGGTCTCCGCCTCGGGGATGGACTGGGGGGTCCTGGCCGCCGCCGGTGTGCTGACCATCGTTCCCGGCGCTTTGGTGATCTATTTTGTCCGCAACTACATCGCCAAGGGCTTTGCCCTGGGGAGGGTGTGATGGCCGCCACCGCAGCGCACCGCGCCAACTGGGTGCTGATCTGGACCCTGGCCGCCGTCGTGATGGCCGCGATCCTGGGCGGGCTGATCCTGGCCACGCCGCATGAGGACGGCGTCTTCGACTGGTTCGCGCCGATGATCCCCGGCGGCTGGATGGCCTGGACCTTTCCGGTGGCGCTGTTCTTCTGGGTGATCGGCGGGCTTCTGGTCCTGATGACGCTGCTGGCCATCCGCTATCCGGAAACCCCGCGCATCGGCATCCTGCGGATCGAGACCACCCGCGGCGACCGCCTGTTCATCTCGCTGCTCGGATCGGCGTTCATCTGCCTGATCTGGCTGTTTTTCGCCGGTCCCCCGCTTTGGGGCGCGCTGGCGGTCTGTCTTGTCTGGGCGGCGGTGGTCTTCCGCTTCGTCTAGGCACCGAAAAGACTCCGGCGGGCGGGCAGGCGCCCGGCCGCCGGCAAGTGAGGACAAGAATTGTCTCGCATTCAGGGAGGATGACAATATGAGACTGTGTTATCGGACAACGGCCATGGCGCTGGCGCTGCTGGCTCTGGGGGCCCCGGCCTGGGCCGACATGGAAGCGGCGAAAAAGTTCCTCGATGCCGAGATCGGCGATCTGTCGACGCTGACCCGGCCCGAGCAGGAAGCCGAGATGCAATGGTTCGTCGACGCGGCCAAGCCCTATGCCGGCATGGATATCAAGGTCGTCTCGGAAACCATCACCACGCATGAATATGAATCCAAGGTGCTGGCACCGGCCTTCACCGCCATCACCGGGATCAAGATCACCCATGATCTGATCGGCGAGGGCGATGTGGTCGAGAAGCTGCAGACCCAGATGCAGACCGGCGAGAACATCTATGACGCCTATATCAACGACAGCGACCTGATCGGCACCCACTGGCGCTATCAGCAGGCCCGCAACCTGACCGACTGGATGTCCGGCGAGGGCGCGGCGGTCACGAACCCCAATCTCGACCTGGCCGATTTCATCGGGCTGAAATTCGTGACCGGCCCGGACGGCAAGGTCTACCAACTGCCCGACCAACAGTTCGCCAACCTCTACTGGTTCCGCTACGACTGGTTCTCGGACCAGAAGACCAAGGACGATTTCAAGGCCAAATACGGCTATGACCTTGGCGTGCCGGTGAACTGGTCGGCCTATGAGGATATCGCCGAATTCTTCACCGGCCGCGACATGTCCTATATCGGCGGCCCGGCAACCGGGGTCTATGGCAACATGGACTACGGCAAGAAGGATCCCTCGCTGGGCTGGCGCTATACCGATGCCTGGATGTCGATGGCCGGCATGGGCGACACCGGCGAGCCGAACGGCCTGCCAGTCGACGAATGGGGCGTCCGCGTCGATGAAAACAGCCGTCCGGTCGGATCCTGCGTTGCCCGCGGCGGCGCGACCAATGATGCCGCGGCGGTCTATGCCGTGACCAAGGCGATCGAGTGGCTGCAGAAATTCACCCCGCCCGAAGCCCAGGGCATGACCTTCGGCGAGGCCGGCCCGGTGCCGGCGCAGGGCAATATCGCGCAGCAGATGTTCTGGTACACCGCCTTCACCGCCGACATGGTGAAGCCCGGCCTGCCGGTGATGAACGATGACGGCACGCCCAAGTGGCGCATGGCGCCCTCGCCGCATGGTGCCTATTGGGTGGAAGGCATGAAGGTCGGCTATCAGGATGCCGGATCCTGGACGCTGATGGAATCGACCCCTGTCGACCGGGCGCAGGCCGCCTGGCTTTATGCCCAGTTCGTGACCTCGAAGACCGTGGATGTGAAGAAATCCCATGTCGGCCTGACTTTCATCCGCGAATCCACCATCAACGACAAGAGCTTCACCGAACGCGCGCCGCAACTGGGCGGCCTGGTGGAATTCTATCGCAGCCCGGCCCGGGTGGCATGGTCGCCGACCGGCACCAATATCCCGGACTATCCGAAGCTGGCCCAGTTGTGGTGGCAGAACATCGGCGACGCCATGTCCGGGGCCAAAACCCCGCAGGAATCGCTAGATGCGCTGTGCGAAGAGCAGGAAAAGGTGCTGGAGCGGCTGGAGCGCTCGGGCGTGCAGGGCGATATCGGCCCGAAGATGAACGAGCCGCAGGATCCCCAGATCTGGCTTGACGCCCCCGGCGCGCCGGTGGCCAAGCTGGAAAACGAGGATCCGACCCCCGAGACCATCAGCTATGACGAGCTGATCAAGTCCTGGCAGTAAACCTCGACGGGGCGGGCGGCGCGTAACGGCGGCCGCCCGCCTTTCTTCCGCCGCAAGATCCTGCAGACCGGCTTGCGCCGACGGCCGGAGGCGGGGTTTCATGGCGGTCGCCGCCCGGCGCCTGCTGCCTGTCCGGCGCGGGGGCAGCGATCTTTACTCTCCTGTCCCGGGACAGGACCACGCCCGGAGCCCGATTTCGCCATGTCCCATATCCTTGCCATAGACCAGGGCACCACCTCGTCGCGCAGCATCCTGTTCGACGCCGCGCTGACACCCGTCGCTGCGGCGCAAGAGGAATTCCGCCAGCATTTCCCCCAGCCGGGCTGGGTCGAGCACGATCCGGCCGATCTCTGGGCCACCGTCGCGGCCACCGCCCGGGCCGCGGTCGAGAAGGCGCGGCTGTCTGCCCGCGACATTGCCGCCATCGGCATCACCAACCAGCGTGAGACCGTGCTGCTGTGGGACCGCGCCACGGGGCGGCCGCTGCACAATGCCATCGTCTGGCAGGATCGCCGCACCGCCGCCGCCTGCGATGCCCTGCGCGAGGCCGGGCACGAGGCGGCGATCACCGAACGCACCGGACTTCTTCTCGACCCCTATTTCTCGGCCAGCAAGCTTGGCTGGCTTTTCGAGCATATTCCCGGTGCCCGCGCCCGGGCCGAGGCCGGCGATCTGGCCTTCGGCACCGTCGACAGCTGGCTGATCTGGAACCTGACCGGCGGGCGGGTCCATGCCACCGATGCCACCAATGCCGCGCGCACCATGCTCTACGACATCGGCCGGGGCGACTGGGATGCCGATCTCTGCGCGCTGTTTGGCGTGCCCATGGCCGTCCTGCCCGAGGTGAAGGATTGTGCCGCCGATTTCGGGACCACCCGGGCGGACCTGTTCGGGCGGGAAATCCCTATTCTCGGCGTGGCCGGCGACCAGCAGGCCGCAACCATGGGCCAGGCCTGTTTCGCGCCGGGCATGATGAAATCCACCTATGGCACTGGCTGCTTTGCCTTGCTGAACACCGGGGCGGACCGCGTGCCCTCGGCCAACCGCCTGCTGACGACCATCGCCTACCGGCTGGACGGGCGCACGACCTATGCGCTGGAAGGCTCGATCTTCATCGCCGGCGCCGTGGTGCAATGGCTGCGCGACGGGCTCGGGATCATCCGCTCCGCCGCCGAGACGCAGGGCCTGGCCGAGGCTGCCGATCCGGCGCAGGGCGTGGTGCTGGTCCCGGCCTTCACCGGCCTCGGTGCGCCCTATTGGCGGCCCGACAGCCGCGGTGCGATCTATGGCCTGACGCGGAATTCGGGGCCGGCCGAACTTGCCCGGGCGGCGCTGGAAAGCGTGGGCTACCAGACGCGCGACCTGCTCGAGGCGATGCGCGCCGACTGGGGGGCTGCCGCGGATGGCGTGTTGCGCGTCGACGGCGGCATGACGGCCAGCGACTGGGCGATGCAGTTCCTGGCCGATATTCTCGGCGCCCCCGTCGACCGGCCCCGCGTGACCGAGACCACCGCGCTCGGCGCCGCATGGCTTGCCGGCATGCGTGCGGGCCTTTGTGGCGGTCCCGAGGAATTCTCGCAAGGCTGGGCGCTGGAACGCCGGTTCGAGCCGGCAATGGCCGCCCCGATGCGCGAGGCGAAATACACCCGCTGGCGCCGCGCTGTCGCGGCGACCATGGCGGTATGACCTTCGCGATCCTCCAGCCGCCGCGCATCCTGTTCGGCCGCGGCACCTCGACCCGGGCTCTGGCCGAGGCGCGGGCCTTTGGCGCACGCGGGCTGATCGTCCACGGCGCCGACCCCGCCCGCGCCCTTGCGGTGCTGGGCACCGGCTGGGACCCCGGGATGCTGGCGCTTTCGGCCCCGCGCGAGCCGATGCTCGGCGATCTGGAGGCTGCGCTGGCCCGGGCCCGCGCCTTTCGCCCGGACTGGGTGATGGCCATCGGCGGCGGTGCCGCGCTCGATCTCGGCAAGGCGCTGGCGGCGCTGGCACCGGCCACGACCGCCCCTCTTGATCATCTCGAGGGGGTGGGGCAGGGCGCGCCGCTTGCAGCCCCGCCGCTGCCCTATCTGGCGCTGCCCACCACGGCGGGCACCGGATCGGAGGTGACGCGGAATGCGGTGATCGGCGTGCCGGGCCCCGATGGCGGCCGCAAGGTCAGCCTGCGCGACGACCGGATGATCGCCCGGCTGGCCATCGTCGACCCGGCGCTGACCGACCATTGCCCGCGCGATGTGACGCTTGCCTCCGGGCTTGACGCCATCACCCAGCTCGTCGAGCCCTTCGTCAGCCTCCGGGCCACGCCCTATACCGATGCGCTGGCCCGGCCGGCCATCGGCCCTGGCCTTGCCGCGCTGATGCGGCTGATGAAGGGCGAGACCGCCGCCGACCGCGACCGGCTGGCCTGGGTCTCGCTCTGCGGCGGGCTGGCGCTGACCAATGCCGGGCTTGGTGCGGTGCATGGGCTGGCGGGGGTGATCGGGGGCCTGACCGGCGCGCGCCATGGCGCGATCTGCGGCGCGCTTCTGGGTCCGGTCCTGGCGATGAACCGCGCACTTGCCAGCGGTCAGGCCCGCGCCCGCATCGACGAGGCGCTCGGCCTGCTCGCACAGCCGCTCGGCGTGGCGGCGCAAGAGGTCCCGGCCGCGCTCGCCGCCTGGATCCGCGGTGCGGGGCTGCCCGGCCTCGCGGCGCAGGGCCTCGACCCGCGACGCCATGCCGAGGTTGCCGCCGCCGCGCTCGTCGCCTCCTCGATGCGGGCAAATCCCGCCGCCCCGTCGCCCGCCGCGCTCTGCGCCGCCCTCGCCGCCGCCTGATCGCCCGGGGCCCCGCATCTGCCCTTGCCGCCGCCCGCGCGGTCTGTATAAGAACGGCGGAACGGACAGTTGGCCGAGTGGTCGAAGGCGCACGCCTGGAAAGTGTGTAGGCGGGGAACCGTCTCGAGGGTTCGAATCC
>JACSRN010000085.1 GCA_014879735.1 Paracoccaceae bacterium | reverse complement strand
GGTCTCGTGGGCTCGGAGATGTGTATAAGAGACAGCTGAAGGACTGCCCGCCCCCGCCCATGCAATCCGCAAGACGCCTGCCGATCCAGGGCACTGTCCCCGGGGTCAAGCCCGGGTGGCCGGAATTTCCTGCAGAGCAAGGCCATATTCCCTTCGCGCCAGGGCGAGCATCCCCCTTGCGGCAGGGTCTTCTGCGGCGTCCTGATTGCCGCAATTGTCGACGAACTTCAGCAGGATCTCGTCCTGCGACAATGGCTCCGCCGGCCCTCCGCGTTCGTAAAGCCGTTCGGCCCGCAGCACCTCGCCCGACCTCAGCCTGATCGCCACCGCTCCGGGCAGGGCCTTGCCGGCGGTCTCGAAATCGCGCTGCTCGTAGCCGATCCTTCGCGCCAGCGACAGAACCCCGGGACGGAGCAGCTGGTCGGGATCGTAGCTGTCGATGCCGAGTGCCCCGTCCTGCAGCAGCGAGGCCATGGAATAGGGCAGGCTGAACTTGCCCACCGTCCCGGATTGCGGCGCAACCTTCACCGCCATCGGCTCCATCACCAGGTTGATATCGCGGGCCGAGGCCAGATAGACGGTGATGCCGTCGATTTCGCCGGTCGTGAAACCCGCCTTGCGCTGCAACTCAAGCGCGCTGTCGAGACAGGCATGCATCGAATGGCAGGCCGGATAGGGCTTGATCGACAGCTTTGCGCATTCCCAATCATCGCCCAGCGTGCCAACCAGCCCGGCCAGCGGGCTGTCGGCCTCGCCCAGGAAGGCCCCGTAAAGGCCAAAGCGGCTTTCGAACAATGTATCGGGTCCGGTCACGCCGGCCTTGGCCAACCGCGCCGCCTCGATCCCGTTCTTGGCCGCCTGCCCGGCATGGATCGGCTTGGGGTTCGATGTTCCGTCAAGATAGGCGAAGATGCCGCAGGACAGGCTGCCGGCAATGCCCAGGGCATTGGCCATTTCTGTGGCGGTCAGGCCAAGAAGCAGGCCCGCCGTCACCGTGGCGCCGATGGTGCCCACGACCGATGTGGGATGAAATCCCTTCAGGTGAAAGGCATTGTGCCGCGCCATGCCGATCCGGCAGGTGATTTCCACACCCGCAAGCGTTGCCAGAAATACCGCTTCGGCGGGGGCACCGATCTCGGCGCCGATGGCCATCGCGGCCGGAAGCGAAACTGCCGTCGGGTGCAGAACCGCCGGGCCGTGGGTGTCGTCGAAGTCAAGCGCGTGGAACAGGACACCATTGGCAAAGGCCGCCTGTTCGGGAACGAAATTGCCATCCCGGCCAAGGATCGGCGCGCCGGGGCGCCCTGAAAGCGGTACCGGCAGAGTGGAGACATTGGTGAAGGTCTCGGTGCGGATGGCCGCGAAACCGCAACCAAGCGTGTCGACCACATGCAGCATGAAGCGCGCGCGCACATCGGTCGGCACATCGGCCGCCGTCAGGCCGGTTGCCCATCCGGCAATCGCTTGGGAAAGGGTCATGGTCGGCGCCTCACTCGGTTTTCAAGGAGAACGGGTCCTGCACGCGATCAGAGCGGTCGATCCAGACGGCCTTGGTCTGCAGGTAGTTCATGATGGCCTCCTGGCCGTTCAGCCGGCCGTAGCCGCTTTGCTTGAAGCCGCCGAAGGGCATGTTGAAGGTCATCGCCCGGTACATGTTCACCCAGACCGTGCCCGCCTTCAGCGCATCCACCATCCTGTGGCAGCGGGCAACGTCGCGGCTCCAGACCCCGGCGGCAAGCCCGTAGGGCGAGGCATTGGCGATGCGGACGGCCTCGTCCTCGGTGTCAAAGGGATAAAGCGCCAGCACCGGGCCAAAGACCTCATTTTGCATGATGTAATCCTGCGCATCGCCCGCCTCGACGATGGTCGGCTCAAGAAAATAGCCCGGGCGGTCCGGCGCATTTCCCCCGGCGACAAGGCGCGCGCCGCCCGCAACCGCGGCCGCGATCTTAGAGACCACCAGCTTGCGGTGATCGGCGCTGACCAGCGGCCCCATCTCGGTTGTCGCCTCCATCGGATCACCAAGACGGATACGGCCGGCGCGGGTGGCAAGCCGGGCGCGCATCGCCTCGAAGACCGGGCGCTGGATCAGGGTCCGCGACCCGGCGATGCAGGTCTGGCCACCGGCCCCGAAGATGCCGGCCAGAACGCCCGCCTCGGCCTGATCCAGGTTGGCATCGGCAAAGACGATGTTGGCGCTCTTGCCGCCAAGCTCCATGACCGTGGGCGCGACACGGCCTGCGGCGGCCGCAGCCACCCGGCGCCCGATCCCCTCGCCGCCGGTAAAGGTCATCTGCCGGACATCCGGGTGATCGGTCAATGCCGCCCCCGCCTCTCCAAATCCGGTGACGACATTGATCGCGCCATCCGGCAGCCCCGCCTTGCGCGCCAGAAGCGCGAATTCAAGGACCGAGGCGCTGGCAACCTCGGAGGGTTTGATCACCACGGTATTGCCCGCCGCCAGCGCCGGCGCCACCGCCAGCGTGGTCAGCAGCACCGGCGAGTTCCACGGCGTGATGACGCCGACAACGCCCAGCGGCTCATACTTCGTCATCCCGAAGGCCTCGATGCCGTTCAGCGGCACCACGCGGCCTTCGATCTTGTCGGCAAGGCCGCCGAAATAGCGGAACCAGTCGGGAACGACGCCAAGCTGGGCGCTGGTTTCCTTCAGAAGCTTGCCGTTGTCGCAGGTCTCGATCTCGGCGATCTGGCGGGCATGTTCGGCGATCACCTCTGCGAAACGGAGCAGTGCCTTGCCGCGTGCCGTCGGTGACAGGCGCGACCAGACAGTCTCGAAACAGGTGCTCGCCGCCCCGACCGCCAGGGCAACATCGGCCGCGCCGCATTCGGCGATCTGCGCCCAGGTCTCGCCGCTGATGGGAGAGACGGTGTCGAAATACTTTCCCGCGGCGGGAAGGTGTTCAGCGCCTCCCGCGATAAATCCGTATCTGCGCATCTTACCCCCTAGGCGTCGGCGTAGCCGCCCTGCTCCAGTCGCTCGATCCCGAAATCCTCTTCGGTGATCTCGTATTCGTAACTGCCGCGCGCCAGCCGTTCCTGTACCGCCTCGTATTCCAGCGCGCCGACCGGGACATAGCGATGCCGGTCGCCGGCGCGGAACAGAACGCCATGTTCGGGAAAGCCGGGAATATCGGCGTGGGCGCGATAGATCGGCGCCGCCAGCCGGCCCAGCATCTGGTAGCCCGACGGCCCGGCAAAGGGCAGCGCGGCGGTGCAAAGGCCGCCCAGGGCCAGCACCCGCTCTGGCGTATAGGGCCGGGCGGTCTGAAGCTTGGGCGCGGTGACGCCAAGCTTGCGATCGACCGGATAGGCAAAGTAGCAACCCGGCGCCCAGCCGACGCAGCTGAGCCAGTGGTCGGTGCCGCTGTGGCGCGCGATCACCTCATCCACCGAGCATCCGTTGGCGCGGGCGACGATCTCGATGCTGGGCTCCAGCCCGGCCTTGTCGTTCAGCGCCTCGGACCAGGGGTCGCGATACCAGACCGGCAGCTTGAACAGCCGCGACCGGATGGACGTTGCGGACGATACCGAAGGCAGGATCGCGGCGATCTCGCTTCGGACCGCCTCGGGGTCGATGCGGAAGCGGTCGAAGACCACGCCAAGCTCGCGCAGCGTCGGCACCACCTCCAGCACCCAGTCGAAGCCGAGGCCTTCGATCTTCTGGACAAGAGCGATCACGCGGAAATTGTTGCGCAGGTCCGCATCGTCGCCGAACTCGACGCCGAGGTAGCTGTCGCCGATCAGATGGAGACGCGGTTCATCATAGATCATGTCCGGCCCTCATCTCACGGCGCAGGCGATGGTGAAACCGCTGTCGGTCGCCGCCCTGCGCACCGCATCAAGAATGTCGAGCGCATTCGGCCCGTCGCCGTGGATGCAGACGCTGGGCACATCCATCGGCACCGCATTGCCGGCCTCGGTCGTCAGCTCCTTGTGCTGCAGGATCTGGCATACCCGGTCATAGATCAGCGAGGGATCGACCCATTTCTTCTTGCGCTCGACAATCAGCGAGCCGTCCTGCGTATAGTCCAGGTCGGGATAGGCCTCGGGAATGACGGTCATGCCGCGCTCGGCCGCCGCGGCGGTGATCGGCTCGCGGCCCATCGGTCCGGGCCAGTAAAAGGCCGCATCGGGTGCCACATCAAGGATCGCATCCAGCGCGGCCTTCGAATTCTCGGCGTCGCGCATCAGGTGGAACATCGCGCCATGCGGCTTGACATGGTTCAGCTTCATGCCCTGCGCCCTGAGAAAGGCCTGCAGCGCACCGACCTGGTAGGCGACATAGGCATAGGCATCGTCCTGGCTGATGGTCATCACCCGCCGGCCGAACCCCAGAAGGTCGGGCAGGCCGGGATGGGCACCGACGGCCACGTTGTTCTCATTCGCCATCGCGATGGTGTTCATCATCGTCACCGGATCGCCGGCATGGAAGCCGCAGGCGACGTTCGCCGTCGTGATCTTGCGCATCACGTTGGCGTCGTCGCCCATGTTCCAGTTGCCGAAGCTCTCGCCCATGTCGCAGTTGATATCGAGGGTCTTCATGTTTGCCTCCTCAGACGAGGTTTTCGGGGCTGGCGATGGCGGCCGTGGTGCGGGCGATGGCGACCGCCTCCTGCGGCGATACCGCGCGGAACCTGGCTTTCTGGCCGGGGCGCATCTGGCCGGCCGTCGCAATGTCGCATGAGATGACCGTCGCGATCTTTGCAAAGCCGCCGACGGTCGGGTTCTCGGTGCCCATGACGATGGCCTCGATGCCAGACGGGCACTGGATGCCGCCGACCGGGATCATGTCGTCGACGATGTTCGACGGATCGGCCCCGGCGTCGCGCGCCAGATAGGCAGGCCGTTCCCGGAAGGTCAGGACCGGCCCCTTGAAGCGCAAGCCCGTGCGGTTGGCCTGGGTGCCAAGCGTCCATGGCTGGGCCTGGAAGTCGATCAGGCTCTGGTCGGTGAAAAGGTCGTCCTGCGGCCCCATCACGACACGCAGAACAGGTTCGGCCAGCCGTGGCGGCAGCTTCGCCAGGTCAAAGCGCGCGCCGGCGCGGCGCCCCTCTGCCGGGCCGACCGGCAACACGTCGCCGGCCTTCAGCGCCCGGCCAAGCGGGCCGCGCGAGGCAAAGAGGTTTTCCGAACGTGAGCCCAGGACCGGCGCCACCGCAATGCCGCCGGCCACCGCGAGATAGCCCCGCGCGCCGTCCTTCACCATGCCGAAATCGAGAACCTGGCCGGCCCGTGCCGCGATGGCCTGATACATCGGGATATCCGTGCCATCGAGCTTCAGCGGGAATGTTCCGCCCGCCACGGCAAAGACGGTGGCCTCGGTGAACCTCAGCACCGGCCCCATGAAGGTGATCTCAAGCCCCGCATCCCCGCGTGGGCCACCGGCCAGCAGCGGCGACGGCAGTGTGTTGCCGACCAGAAGCGAGGCGATGCGCAGCGACAGATGGTCAAGCGGCCCCGCCGGGGACAGGCCGGTATTCAGATAGCCCAGCCGCCCGGCATCCTGGATGGATGTCTGCGCTCCCGGCTTGAGAATCTCGATGGACACGCGAACCTCCCCTGCCCTAGCGCTTCATGGCTTTCTCGGCCGCCGCGACGGCCGCATCGACGATGATGCCGCTGTCGCCCAGATAGGCGGCCGGATCCATCGCCGCGGCGATCGCCTCGGGGCTGAGATGCTCCGTCACCCTGCGATCGGCCAGCAGGACATCCCCCAGGTTGCGGCCTTCGCGGCTTGAGATATTGGCGCATTCATACATGACCTCATGCGCGCCCTCATGACCAAGGGCGTCGGCCAGCCGCATCATCGCACTTTCCGCCATGATCTGGCCGTTGGTCAGCGCCAGCACCCGCTCCATGTTCTCGGGGCTTACGACCAGGCCGTCGGTAATGTGGATGAGGTTCTGGCCGATCCCGGAGGCCAGGCAGAACATCTGCGGCAGCGCGACCCATTCGATGGCCCAGCAGGTCATCTCGCGTTCGAAGGAATGGGCGGAATGCGCGATCAGCGGCGCGGCCTCGCCCCGCATCATCCGGGCGCCGGTGATCATGAACTCCGACGTATGCGGATTGCGTTTCTGCGGCATGGTCGACGAACCGACATGCTTGTCCGAAATCGGCTCGCCCGCCTCCTGCAGCTCGGTCGCCATCAGAAGCGTGATCTCGATCCCGATCCGCTCGGCGGCGGCGGCATATTCCAGAAGCGCGTTCGAAATGTCGCGGAACCGGCCACGGGTGGTATGCCACGGCACCTCGGCCGATTTCAGCCCCAGCACGCTGCACATCCGGTCGCGCGTTTCGGGTCCACGCCCCCGCAGCGCGGCCAGCGTCCCGACAGCGCCGGCGAACTGGCCGGTCAGCTCGGCCTCCACCGCCTCCACCCGTTTCAGCGCGGCCGTCAGGTCGTCGATCCAGATCGCGACCTTCTTGCCGAATGTCACCGGCGAGGCGTGCTGGAAATGCGTTCGCCCGGCCATCGGTTGATCGCGGTACTTGCGGGCCACCGGCAACAGCTGGTCAAGCACCAGGCGAATGTCGGCGGCCACCAGCCGCAGCCCTTCGCGGCATTGCAGCACCGCTCCGGTATCCACGATGTCCTGCGTCGTGGCCCCCCAATGGGCGAACCGCCCGGCCTCGCCGCTCTTGCGGATCAGGCTGCGGATGACGGGAACCAGCGGGTGGCCGGTTTCCAGGATCTCGCCGGCGAGCGCGGCCAGGTCATAGAGCTTTGCGTCGCAGTTCGCGGCGATGACGCGGGCGGCCTCCTCGGGGATGATGCCCAGTTCGCCCTGCGCCACGGCAAGGCCGCGCTCTGTCTCCAGCCAGCCCTGCAGCATCGCCGTGTCGTCGAAACGGGCCCGCATGGCGGCAGTGCTGAAGACGTCGAGCACCAGCTTGTTGTTCAGTCCAAATCCCATCTGTCGGCCTCTTCAGTCTGCAAAGGTTTCGATCAGGGCCTGTCTCAGCGCCTGTTCGATGAATTCGAAATCTGCGATCCCGGCGATCAGCGGCGGCGAGATCAGGATGCTGGGCACGGCGCGCGTATCGACACGGACGATCAGCCCGTGTTCCAGGCACAACGGCAGCAGTTTCGCCCCTACCCGTGCGCGGGCCTCCGGCCCCAGGGTGCGCAGCGTTGCCTTGTCCTCGACAAGTTCTACCCCCCAGAGGTAGCCGTCGCCGCGCACCTCGCCCACATTCGGCAGATCCTCAAGCCACCGGAGCGTCTGCCCCGCCGCGCCTGTGTTGCGGCGCACATTCCCCAGAACGTCGATCCGCTCCATGATGTCGAGATTGCGCAAGGCGATGGCGGCCTGTACCGGATGGCCGCCGAAGGTGATGCCATGGGCGAAGGGCGCATTGGCGGCGGTGAACGGCTCCAGCACATGGTCGGCCACAAGCGTCGCCCCCATGACGCCATAGGCCGAGGTCAGCCCCTTGGCGCAGGTGATGATATCCGGTCTCAGCCCGTATTTCGCTGCGGCAAACCATTCGCCAAAGCGACCGAAGGCGGCGATCACCTCATCCGAACAGATGAGAATGCCGTATTTGTCGCAGATCGCGCGAATGCCTTCGTAGTAACCCGGCGGCGCGACCAGGACGCCGGCAGAGGTCTGGACAGGTTCAAGAAACAGGATTGCGACGGTTTCGGGCCCTGCGCATTCGATGGTTCGCTCGACCTCGGCCAGCAGGAAGTTCAGGAAGTCCGCATCGCTCTCGCCTTTCGGACGGCGCAGGCGGCTGGTGTTCGAGATGTTCAGGCCGCCACCGGGGATCAGCGGTTCGAACGGCGCCCGGATCGACGAGATCGCAGTCAGCGACAGGGCGCCCAGCGTCGTGCCGTGATAGGCGTTCTGGCGGGTGATCGCCTTGTAGCGGCGTTCGCCCTTCAACTGGAAATACTGCATGGCAAGTTTCCAGGCCGCCTCGTTCGCATCCGATCCACCCGAGACGAAGAAGGCCCGGTTGAAGCCTTCCGGCGCCAGGTCGCAGACCCGCTGCGCAAGTGCTTCGGAGGCGCTGTGCCGGAATCCCCAGTTCGAAAAGAACGGCAGCGTCTTCAACTGCTCGGCCGCGGCTTCGGCAATCTCGGCGCCATGGCTGTAGCCGATCTGGACGCAGAACAGCGTCGCAAGCCCGTCGAAATACTTGCGCCCGGACTCGTCGAAGACATGGCACCCCTCGCCCCGCACGATCGTGGGCGCCTGCATCTGGTTGCGAAGCGGCGTGAAATGCAGCAGCGCCTCGCCGCGGCGGTTGCTGCGTGAGGCATGTGGCGCCCCGGCCTGCGGTGAAGTCGATGTCATGATTGTTCCTCAATCGAGGCGAGCCAGGCCCGGTCGCCGGTCAGATCCTTGCAGGTTTGCGCGCCGGCCCATTGCGGCGTGGCCAGCAGCGCCTTGTGAAAGGGGATGAGCGTGCGAATGCCGCCAACCTTGAATTCCGACAGGGCCCGCAGCATCCGGCGCGTCGCCGCATCGCGATCGGCGGCGTGAACCACAAGTTTTGCGATCATCGAGTCGTACATCGGCGTGATCTTCAGGCCGGCCTCGGCAGCCGAATCCACCCGCACGCCCGGGCCGCCCGGTTCCTTGTAGCCGGTGATCTGCCCCGGTGCGGGCAGAAAGCCCTTGGCCGCGGATTCCGCGTTGATCCGGCATTCGATGGCATGGCCACGAAAGGTGACGTCCTCCTGGCGGACAGACAGCGGCTGGCCGGCGGCAAGGCGGATCTGCTCGGCAACGATATCGACGCCCGTCACCATCTCGGTCACGCAATGTTCGACCTGGATGCGGGTGTTCATCTCCAGGAAGAACACCTCGTTGCCGACGGCAAGGCATTCGATGGTGCCGGCATTCTCATAGCCGATGCGCCGGATGGCGCTGATGACCTTGTCCAGAAGCTCTGCCCTGACTGCCGGATTCAGGGTCGGCGCCGGCGATTCCTCGATCAGTTTCTGGTTGCGCCGCTGGATCGAACAGTCCCGCTCGCCCAGATGGATCACATTGCCATGACGGTCGGCGAGGATCTGGAACTCGATATGGCGCGGGTTTTCCAGGAACCGCTCAAGATAGCACGTGGCATCGCCAAAGAAGCGCGCGCCCTCGCCCTGTGCGCCGGTGAAGGCCTCGGCGATCTCTTCGGGGCCGCGTGCGATGCGCATGCCACGGCCACCGCCGCCGGCCGCGGCCTTGACCGTAACCGGATAGCCGATCTCGGCCGCAATCCGGGTCGCCTCCTCTACCGTCGCAACCGGCTCGGTCACGCCCGGCACGATGGGCATCCCGGCATCGCCCATCGTCCTGCGGGCCCGCACCTTGTCGCCCATCAGGTCGATATGGCGCGGCGAGGGCCCGATGAAGACGATGTCCGCGACGCGGCAAGCCTCGGCAAAGGCGGCGCGCTCGGCCAGGAAACCATAGCCCGGGTGGATCGCCTGCGCGCCGCAGTCTTTCGCGGCGGCGACAATGCGGTCGATGTTGAGATAGCTCTCTGCCGGCGCGGCAGCACCGACTGCGACGGCCTCGTCGGCATAGCCGAGATGCGGGGCTTCCTTGTCGGCCTCGGAATAGATTGCGACCGACCGGATGCCCATCTCGCGCAGGGTGCGAAACACCCGGATCGCGATCTCGCCGCGATTGGCAACCAGAACCTTGTCAAACGGCATCGTTTTTCGCCGCCTCCCTGTGAGTTTCGATGTCCCGTGCCCTGCCCTTCGGCCAGAGCGATCCCGGCAGGAATTCGCGACCGCGCGTCAGCCCTGCGGGGTAAAGAAGCAGCATTGCCAGCATCGCCATTCCGACCAGAACTTCGGTCGAGCCGGCAGGCAGCGTGACGCCCGAGACAAGGTTGCCCTGCTCAAGCCGGCGCACCAGGTCCAGGGCGAGCGAGATCACCACCACGCCGGCAACCGCGCCGGCAAGGCTGCGCATTCCGCCAACCACCAGCATGGCCAGCGTCATCGCCGTCATGTCGATGTAGAAGGATGCGATCGATACCGTCCGGAGCGCCTGGGCATAGAAGGCCCCGCCCACGCCGACGATGGCGGCGCTAAGGACGAAGGCGTAGATCCGATAGGTCTTGGTGCGGACCCCAAGACTTGCCGCGGCGTTCGGTTCGTCCCGGCTGGCGCGGAGCATCAGCCCGTAGCGCGAGGTCTGGAACCAGGCCGCCGCGACAAGCGCGACCAGCGCAACCAGCAGCAGGACGGGGTTCTCGGGGGCTTTCGGAACGCCCAGCAGCGTCTGCTGGCCGCCGGTATAGCCGGATGCGTTGGAAATCGTCTCATAGACAACGGCAAGCAATGCCAGGGTGGATATTCCCGCAGCCAGCCCCGACAGCCGCATCAGCGGCAGCGCCACGAACAAAGCCACCGCCGCGACGACGAACAGGGCTATGACGGTGGCAAGCCAGGGATCGAGCTGCATCTGCAGCAGGGCGTCGGGCAGATCCGGCAGGAAGTTCTTCTTGACGTTCGGCCGCATCGTCAGGATCGCCGTGACATAGGCGCCGATCGCCATGAAAGCGACCTGCCCGAAGGACACGATGCCGGAGTTGCCGACGAAGACATAGGTGCCGACCACCACGATCATCAAGCAGAGGACGCGCGACAGCGTCTGGTCGGTGGACCTGCCGCCGGCGAGATCGATCACCAGCACCATGAGCGCAAGACAGAGGCCGGGAAGGATTGCTGGCCGGATGCGAAGGTAGGCGTTCAGAAGAATGCTCATGCGCTAGACCCTCTGCACATAGCTGCCGAACAGGCCGGTCGGCTTGAAAAGGAGCAGCACGATGACCAGGATGAAGACCAGCGCATCGCGGAACGCGACGAGGTCGCTTGGCAGGATGATCTGCAAAAGCACCTGGATCGCACCCAGAAGGTAGCCGCCGATCACCGCGCCTTTCAGGCTGCCCAGGCCGCCGATGACGGTCGAGACAATTCCCGCCAGCAGGATTGGCAGGCCGATGGCCGGCGTGAAGCTGCCAAGCTTGGCCACGTAGAGAAAGCCGCCGATTGCGGCAAGGAAGCCGGCGATGGCGAAGGCCGACATGATGACGCGATCTGCCGCCACCCCAAGAAGCCGCGCCATGCGGAAATCCTGTGCTGCCGCCCGCATCTGGATGCCAAGCGCCGTGCGGGTCAGCAGCAGGTTCAGCCCACCCATCATTGCCAGCGCGGCCACCGTGATGATGATTTCAAGCTTGCCGATGCTGATCCCGCCGAACTGCAGCGGCGTAAGCCAGCTTTCGGGGATCTGCACCGTGCGCGCCTCGCCCAGCGTCGCCACGATGGCGACCTTCTGGACCAGATAGCTGACCGCGAAGGATGTGATCATCAGCGTGCTGGGATCGGCATTGCGCAGCGGGCGGAAGGCCACCCGCTCTGTCAGCAGCGAAAAGGCAACCACGGCGGCGATCACGAAAAGGAAGCTCAGCGCCAGCGAAACCTGATCGAAGGCAAGCATCGCATAGGCGGCGACCATGAAATATTCGCCATAGGCGAAGTTGATAAGGCGCATGATCCCGAAAATCAGCGCAACACCAAGCGCGACAAGGGCATAGGTGCTGCCGATGCTCAGCGCATCGACCAGCCCCTGGACCAGGCTACTCATCGGCTTCTCCTCCGAGATAGGCCTTGTTGAGAACCTGCTCGTCGGCAAATTTTGCCGGCGGCCCTTCGGCGACGACACAGTGGTTCTTCATCACATAGGCGTAGTTTGAGATCTGGATGGCGCGGCGGGCGAATTGCTCGACCAGGACAATCGTGCTGCCGGCATCCCGCAGGTCGGTGATCGCAGCGAAAAGTTCGTCGACAATGACCGGGGCAAGCCCAAGCGAAGGCTCGTCCAGCAGCAAGAGCTTTGGCCGGGCAACCAGCGCGCGGCCAATGGCCAGCATCTGCTGTTGCCCGCCCGACAGCGCGCCAGCGGGTCGCGCCCAGAATTCCTTCAGGATCGGAAACCGCGCCAGCGCCTCGTCGAAGGGTCGTGCCGGGTCGCTGCGCCCGCTTGACCGGGCAAGCTGCAGGTTCTCGCCCACGGTCAGGTCGGTCAGGATGCCGCGGTCCTCGGGCACAAGCGACATGCCCTTGCGCGCCCGCCGTTCGGGCGACAGCGCGCCGACATCCTCGCCGTCGAAACGGATTGCGCCGGATTTCGGCGCCAGAAGGCCCGCAACCGCCGACATGAAGGTGGACTTGCCCGCGCCATTGGCCCCGACCAGCGCGACGATCGTGCCGGTCTGCACCCGGATCGACACATCGGAGATCCCGACGATCCGGCCATAGTTGACGCAGAGCCTTTCGGTTTCCAGCATCATGCGACCACCCCGCCGGCGCTGCCGAGATAGGAGGCGAGCACATCCTTGTTGCGCTGCACCTCGGCCGGCCGGCCGACCGTGAGCGTCTCGCCCTTGACCAGAACCTGCACCCGGTCGCACAGCGACATGACGAGGCTCATGTCATGCTCGATCAGCATCACGCCGATGCCGAAATCGTCCCGGATCGCCCGGACCGCCTTTTTGAGCGAGGCGGTCTCGCTTTCGTTCATCCCGGCGGCGGGTTCATCCAGCAGCAGGTAGCGTGGCCCGGTGCACAGCGCCCGGACCAGGTCCAGCTCGCGCTCCTGCCCATAGGTCAGCCGGCTGGCCGGCAACCCGGCCAGGTCGCGAAGCCCCAGCCGCGACAGCGCCGCATGGGCACGGTCCTCGGCTTCGCGATCAGACGCGCCCTGGGCCAGCGCACCGACCTTGGCATTCTCCAGCACCGTCATCGAGGAGAATATCCGCGCGCCCTGGAAGGTCCGCACCACGCCATTGCGGCTGCGCGCCTGCGGCGACAGGCCGTCGAGGGGCCTGCCATCGACCGAGACGGCGCCGCTGCTCATCCGCTGGAAACCGCTGATGATATTGACGACCGTCGTCTTGCCCGCGCCGTTTGGTCCGATCAGGCCGAGGATCTCGCCCTGATCGAGGTTCAACGTGATGTCCCTGAGCGCAACCAATGCGCCAAACGCCATCGTTATGTTGTCTGCGTTCAAAGACATGACCGGATTCCGCCGCCTAGTTCTCATCCACGATGTCAGAGTATTTCGGCACGCGGCGCGCCTTGACACGATCAACGAGCTTGGCGCCATCCGCGGTCAGTTCCAGAATGGCAATCGCGCGGTCGGGCGCATCATGCAGTTCAGCCGTGAAGGTCGCGGGACCCGCGATCCGGTCGAAGCCGCGAAGCTTCTCGAGTTCGGCCGTCACCGCCGCCCCATCGGTCGTTCCCGCGGCCTGGATCGCCACCGCCAGCATCTCGATCGCGCCATAGCCGTCGACGAACAGCGAGCTGGGCGGATATTCCCCCACCGAGGCCTTGTAGCGCGCGCTCAGCGCATTGATCCGCTCATCGGTATCCGCGCCCTGATAGTGGCCGCGCACCGTCACGAAGACACCGGCCCGGCCGCTTTCGGGAACCGTGTCCCACCAGGACGATCCATCCATCGCATCGTTGAGCAGGATGGGCTGGGTCAGGCCGGCGGACCGCAGTTGCCGCACCGCACTTGCACCGCCCGGCGGGAAGCTGGTCACGATCAGGACATCCGGCTGGGCGGGCAGGTCCTTGATGCGGGATATCTGGGCATTGATGTTGGCATCGTCGTTCTTGAAGCCGTCCTCGCCAAGGATCGCCTCGGCCCCGGCCAGTTCGCCGAACCGTTCGACAAAGCCGTTGGCCCAGTCGGTATCGACCTGGATCACCGGGTCGTTCAGGACATAGGCGGTCTTCCAGCCCATCTTGTCATAGGCCCATTCCGCCGCGGCGGCCGAGGTCGCCTCGGCCACACTGCCGGCCGAGAAGCCGAGGTCGAGGCCACCCTCGGGGCCGAAGCGGGGGCTGCCCGCGCAGAGCGACATCGAGACGATGTTGTCGTCCTGCGCGATCAGGGCGGCCGGGCTGCCGAAGTCAAAGTCGCATGATGCGATGAGAATGTCGGCGCCGGCCTCGATCACCTCTTGCGCCACCGTCGGGGCGACATCGCGGTCGGTGCGGTAGTCGCGCACGACGAACTCGACCTTGCGCCCCAGAAGCCCCGGCTCGCTCGACCCCAGAACCGCCAGCGTGCCGTTGTTGATATCGTCGATCGCGAATTTTGCCGCTGTCCAGGCGGGGATGTCATATTGCGACATGAAGCCGCTTTCGGCCACCACCGCGCCAATGATGATCGGGTCTTCCTCTGCCCAGGCGAGACTGGCCGACAGGGCCAGAACGCTTGTCGCGACGCAGAATCCCCAGCGTGAGTGCAGTTTCTTCATCGGATCCTCCCTGTCCGTTTGCTTGGCGGACTTGACCCGAAAAACCGGGGCGCGCATTGTCCATACGGGACAAAGAGCCCTGCAATTTTAGACATCACGTACAGGATCGACCCTTCGATGCCGCTGACCGTCGCGCAGCTTTGTGCCATGACCGAACCGCAGATGATCCCCCGCGCCGGCCTGCAATCGCTGGGAAACCGGATCAACTGGATCGTCTCGACCGAGCATCTCGAACCGCGCAACTGGCTGCGCGGCGGCGAATTCCTGCTGATGTGCGGCTGGAACCTGCGCCCCAGCCGCTCGATGTACCATCGCTATATCGAACACCTGCACAGCAGCAATCTGGCCGGTCTCGGCTTTGGCGTGGGCTTCAAGTTCGAGAGAATCCCCGACCAGATGATCGAGCGGGCCAACGAACTGGGCTTTCCGATCTGCGAGGTGCCGTTCGAACTGGCCTTCGCACAGATCTCGCGCCGTGCGACGGAATTCATCCTCGAGGAGCGCTACTCCGGCAACAACATCGGATCGCTGCTGAAGAATGGCTTTCTTGATGAGGTCGTCGAAGGCGACATGACGCTGGAGGACATCGCCGTCCGCGCGTCGCATTCGCTGCTGTGCAATTGCTACTTCGTATGCCAGCGGCGCGGCGTGATCGCGCGTGCGCTGCGCAACGCGCATGAACGGCTGATGGAGATCGACCCGACCCGCCGCACCTCGCGCTACTGCACGGATTCCGTGACGCTGGAGCTGCACCGCGACGATGACTCGCTGTCGCGGGCAGAGCGGGTGGTGCTGGACGTGATATTGCTTGCAGCGAAGATCCTGCTCAGGCGCGACCGGGCCGTCGCGGTCGAGCGGACCCGGCTCACGGCCGATCTCTTCGATGAACTTGCCGCGCAGGATCTGACGCCGGAACAGGCCACCCGACGGCTGAGTGCGTTTGGCCTGAGCCCGGTCGAGAGCTATTGCGCGATCTCGGTCAGGCTGTCCCGCGACGCGAGGCCGGCCGATCTTGCGCCGGCGGAGGAACTGGTCTCCACCGCAGCCGGCACCAAGCTTCTGACCAACCGCGGCAATGCCCTGGAAGCGATCTGGGCGCCCAAATCCGCCCGGGCGCAGGCGCAGCTTTCGGCCGATCTTGCCGGCCTGCATCCGACCGTCAGCTTCGGCATCGGCGAGATCGTCGCCGGCGTCGATGTCCAGAAATCGGTGCTTCAGGCCCGCCACATCGCCAAGCGCGGCGGAACCGGCATCTTTGGCAAGCGCGCGGCAGGCGTCGAGGACCTGCTGGCCATCACCGACAAGGTGGCGGCGCGCGACTTCGCCACCAGCCTTCTGGGCAAGTCGCTGCAGCACGACAGCCTGCATGAAATCGAAAAGCTTCTCGACGCCGGGTTCAACATCAACGAGACGGCCAGCCAGCTTGGCATCCACCGTCACACCTTGCGAACGCGGATCGAACGGTTCGTCGATGTCAGCGGTCTGGATATCCGTCAGCCCGAGATCCGGCCGAAGGTCTGGCTGGCGCTGAAGCTGGCGCGCCTGCACGGCGAAAGCGACGATCTGGAAAGCTGACAGGATCGGTGGCCGGCGCCCCTGAGGCAGGCGGCCTGCGGGCGGGAGGCCGCGGGCGGGGGGCCCGCGGCAGCTATCGCCGCCCGCCCGCCAGACGTATCGACTCCGGGTTCCGCCGCAGGCGCCACATCGCGACGACACCAAGCCAGGGACCGATGGCAAGCACCGCAAAGGCATAGGACCAGCCGACCATATCGATCACGACCGGCATCCCCTGGATGATCACGAAGGTCAGCAGAAACCCCATCGAGGTCTGGATCGTCAGCATCGTGCCGATCAGATGGGGTTCCGAGAGTTCGGCAATACTCGCGGAAAACTGTGCCGAATCAGCGACCACCGTGATGCCCCAGATCAGCGCGACAACAACCACGACCGTCGCGCCGGCCGGCGGAAGCAACCCGATGAGCACGGCGCAACTGCCGCTTGCCGCCATGGCGATCATGGTAATCGTGGTGCGCCCGACACGGTCTGCCAGGATACCTGCAAGCACCGATCCGACTGCACCGCTTGCGATGACGGCAAAGGTGACAAGCCCGGCATGCAGCGCCAAAGCGGAGCCGGTCTCGTCGAAGGCCCATTTCAGAAAGACGCCGATCCAGGCCCACATCGCGTAAAGTTCCCACATGTGACCGAGATAGCCCGCATTCGCCAGCAGGACCGAGCGTCGCGCCAAGGCGGCCCTGGCCTCGCTCAGGCGAAATTGCGCCGCCCTGCGGTGGCCGGGACCAAGGCTGACGAATTGAATCGCAACCGCTGCCAGAACGGCGCAACCCGTCGATACGGCAATCGTCGTCCGCCAATCGAGGCCGGCGAGCGCGTTGAAGAGATAGGGCAACGAAGATCCCAGCGTCAAAGCGCCGACGAGCGTCCCTATCATCAGCCCGACGGCCTTTTTCGTCCAGGCCGCAGCCAGCTTCATGCCGACCGGGTAGATCCCTGCAAGCACCACCCCCGTCAGGAAGCGCAGCGCCACCGTGAGCAGCGAGTCGAAGCCGACGACAAGCAGCGCCGCGTTGGCCGCCGCCCCAACCAGCGCACAGGTTGCAAACAACCGTCGCGGATCAACGCGGTCCGCAAGCCCGGAAAGCGCACTTGCCAGCGTGCCGGCCACAAAGCCGATCTGCACCGCGCCCGTCAGCAACCCGGCCCGCTGGCCGGCCAGTTCGCCCGCCGCCACCAGGGCCGAGGCGGCGGCGGTCGCGGAAAACCACAGCGTCATTGCCGCCACCTGGCTGAGAACGATCAGCCCGACCGAGCCTGCCTTGCCCGCCCCCTGCACAACCACTCAGTTCCCCAGTTCCTGCAAGACGCCCGGGTCGAAGACTGTCTCAAAGCCACCACCCTGGCTTCGCGGCGGGGCGGCAGGGGAAGTCACCGGATCGATACCCACATTCTCTCCCGTCCCGCCCGTTTTCGCGTCGCGCTGCCTGCGCAGTTCCTCTGCCCGTTTCTGCGCCGCCAGCTGTTTTTCCTGGCGCAGATCGGCGATGCACTGGTCCGGGCGATAGACCGAGGCGGTGCCGATCATGACAATGGTGCCCATCGCCATTGCGACCACAAGAACCGCCGAGATGTTTCCGCTGAAAATCCGCGGCAGCGTGACCCTGCCCCCGGCCGCAACAGTGACGCTTGCGCCGCTGCGGACCGCGGCAACCAGCTCCCGCCGCCGGCGGATGGCCTCGTTCGCAAGGGCGATGAAGATGGTCAACGCCACAATGATGAAGGCAAGTGCCGAGACCGCGGGCGTCACACCGTAGCGAACCTTCTGCGACAATTCGATCGTCAGCGTCGGGTATTCTCCGAAGATGAAGGTGGTGGTGTTGTAGTTCTCGAAACTGGCAAGAAAGGCAAGAACCGCGGCGGTCACGATTGCCGGCCGCATGAAGGGCAGCAGGATCTTGCGAAAAACCTGAGCCGGCGTCGCGCCAAGGTCAAGCGCCGCTTCCGAAAGGGTCTCATCATAGCGTTGCAGCCGCGCCACCATCACCAACATACAATAGGAGGCGATGAAGGTGGACTGCCCCAGTATGGTCAGAAAAAGCCCGTTCGAAAGAACGCTTCCGGGCCCGAGACCCAGCAAACGGTTGATGCGATCCCAGAATACCAGCGTCGAAATCCCAAGCACCACACCTGGAATGAGAATAGGCGCAATGACGATCGTGTAGTAGGTCGCCCGGAGTCTTGGCCATATCCGCATCAGAACCAGCGCGCCGGACAGCCCCATCAGCACCGAGAGAACCACGGTGCCAGCCCCGATCAGAATCGAATTTCTTATTCCGTTCATGATGCGCGAATCCTGCAGCAGCGAGCGGAACCAGTCGAAGGTCAGGCACTCCCACGGCATCGCGCTCGGAAAGCTGGATGAATTGAACGCGGTGACGGACATGATCACCAATGGCCCTAGAAGATAGGCAAAAAAGATCACCAGATATATCTGGACGCCAATGCGCGATCCAAGCTGGCTCATTTGTTGACATCCCCCATGCTGACCTTGAACAGCCGCATGAACGCAAGAACCATGACAATACAGGACAGCAGAAGAACGACGGCATAGGCCGCGCCCTGCGGCCAATTGCTGCTGTCGTTGAAATGCTGATAAATGAGCTGGGTGAACCACAAGCTCGACGGGCCACCCAGTATCTGCGGCGCTGCAAGGGCACCGGCAGTCAGCATGAACACCATGGTACAACCGGAACTGATGCCGATCCTGGCATAGGGTATCACCACCCGGGCGTGGATCCGCCACCAGGGCGCCCCAAGATCGCGCGCCGCTTCGATCTGGTTGCGATCCAGGCTTTCAATCACATTGTAGATCGGAAATATCATCAGAAGGATATAGGCATACCCCAGGCCGGCATAGAGCGCATAGTTGTTACGGATGAAATCGAATGGCGCATCGGAAAGGCCTGTGCCGACAAGAATGCCATTCAGAACCCCGGTTTCACCAAAAATGATGCGAAGGGCGAAGGCACGCAGAATCTCGTTGATCCAATAGGGGATGATGAGAAGCAACGCCAGGACCCGAATATGCTTTCCTTGCGTCTGGCCGAGATAATAGGCAATCGGATAGCACAGGACAAGATCGAATAGCGTCACGCAGGCCGCTGCAACAATCGTCCTGAAAAATACCTTGAGATCGACAGAGTTGTACCTCTGGCTTCCACCCTCAGGGCCGTAGAGCAGATATTTGTAATTCTCAAGGGTGTGAACATCGTTGGGGCCGCCAACCTCTGAAGGCGGCAGATTTGCCCGAAACGAAAAATCGAGCATTGAAAGTTGCGGAAGAACGATCAGGCCAATGGTCCAGAACAGGACAAGGCCCAGCATTATCAGTCCCGGCACAGTCCCGAGGCGCTGCAGAAAGTCGTGACAGAAACGCGGCATTGTCACCTCCAGGCTATTCGGTGGCCAGAATGCCTGCCGGCATCGCGACCGCATTCTTGACATCGTACCGCAATGTTACCGTCCTGCCCTTGTGGCTCTCGAACGACTGACCCCGGTTGGGTAGAGAGACCTTGATCTCCTTGCCGCCATCGCCCTCCATGAAGATGTTGAACACGTCGCCCTCGAACTCTTCGTTGGTCACGCGGGCAGAGACGTAATGATCACCTTCAAGATCCGCGCCGGCCATATCAAGGGCTTCCGGCCGGATGAAAACCATCGCGCTGTCGCCCTGCTGTAGCTTTCCCAAATTAGCCGTCGAGATTCTGGCCCGGATCTCTCCCGAACGGTTTGTCCGGATCAGGGCCTCATGACCGATTATCTGCACCACCTTTCCGCGAAAGACATTGTTCTCGCCCACGAATGACGCCGCAAATGGTGTGGCCGGATCGTTGTAGATCGCCCTGCCATTGCCGATCTGATCAATGACCCCGGCGCGCATCACGGCGATGCTATCCGACATTGTCAGCGCCTCGCCCTGATCATGCGTGATGTAGATGAAGGTGATGCCGACTTGCTTCTGAATCTCCCTCAACTCTGTCCGCATATGCTGGCGAAGCTTGAGATCCAGCGCCGAAAGCGGTTCGTCCAGAAGCAGTACATGCGGCTCTGCGCATAGGGCGCGCGCAATCGCAACGCGCTGCTTCTGACCACCGGACAATTCGGCGGGAAGCTTGTCGCCCTGCCCGGTCAATGCAACCATTTCCAGAAGTTCGTCCGCCCGCTTTCGGCGCTCTGCCGCCCTTGCGCCGCGTATCTCCATGGAAAACGTGATGTTTTCCCAGACTTTCATCAGCGGAAAGAGCGCAAGGTTTTGAAAGATCAGCGCCGTAGGCCTCTTGTTCGGCCCGACACCCTTCATGTTCTTCCCGCCGATCAGGATATTTCCGCTGGATGGCGCGAGAAAGCCCGATACCGCCCGCAGGATGGTGGTCTTGCCGCATCCTGACGGGCCGAGAAACGAAAAGAAATCGCCCCCCCTTATGTTGACGTTTGCATCGCGCACCGCGACGAAATCTCCAAAGCGGATCGACAGATTCTCCAACTCGACGCCGACCCAGGCATTCATGGTTTGGCTTCCTCATGCGGTTGTCTCAGGGTAGTGGCAGCTTCCGAAACCGCCGGAGGCCGCCCCGATATCTGTTGGGCAAAGAACGCTTTGCACTCAGCCGAGCGGGATCTTCAACGAAGGATCAGGCGCTGGTGAACTTATTGACGAACTCGGTCCGCGTATCGACATACCACCCCGGTTCGGCCGGCCATGGTTTCAGATTGGCCAGGGCATCGCCCGGATAGGCCTCTGCAAAGTTCGTCTTGTAGACATCGCCGGCATATTGATCCGCACCCAGCACCGGAGAATTATAGCCATGGCTGTCGATCGCATGGCCGGCCTGCTCTGGCCGATAGGAGAATTCGATGAAAGCGTAGATTTCATCGATGTTCTTTGCGCCGATCGGAATGGCCATGCCGTCGACCCATGCCAGCGCGCCCTCCATGGGCGCCTGATATGTTACCGGCTCACCGGCGGATTTCAGAGCAAGCGGCGGGCCGTCCCATGTTTGACCGACGATAACCCCGTCGTTGAGCAAGCCGTTCTTCTGGGTGTCCGCATCATTCCAGAGGAGCTTGACCCGGCCTTTCCGCTCGATGCACCAATCCGTCACCTGCCCCCAGACCTTGCGCATCGTTTCTTCGTCGTTGTAGGCCGACCACATCGATCCCGGCGCAATCTCGCCGATGCGTTCCAGATAGAGACCCGCCCCCAGAATCATGGAATGGGCCCGACCCATCGTCTTTCCAGCGTTTTCCTCTGCCCAGATATCGCCATAGGACGGCAGGTCGCCGGATGGAATCCAGAGATCGATGCGATAGGCGATGCCTTCGGTGCCCCAGATATGCGGTATCCAGCAGGCTCCCTTTCCACCGAAGTTCCACGAGTCCGTGCCAATTCTTGCCATGGCCGGGTTCACTGCATCGGGCCGGATTCGGGTCATGTCAAAGGGTTGCAGCAGTTCCAGCGGCTCCCACACCAGAACCCGATTTGCGGAGGGGCTGATGATGTCGAAGCCCTGGCCGCTCGTCGCCTTCATCTTGTTTATGATTTCTTCATTCGAGCCGATGCCGGTATAGTTTACCTTGATTCCGGTCTCGCTTTCGAATGCCGAAAGAAAGTCGGCGGGAAGATAATCCGACCACATCATGATGTTGATCTCGCCGGAGGTCGCCAGCGCACGTTTGGAATATAGCGGTGCGGCCAGCGCTGCTGCCGCGGCGCCCTTCATAACCCCGCGGCGTGTAAGTGTCGATTTTCTTGCCATGAAACGATCTCCCCGATTTCTACAGGTTTCTGCGCATTTTCGGATTTCGGATAGCGAAAGATGCCCTCAATCCGGGGGTTCGGATCAGCAACCGGGTGGCCTGCCCGCGCAACAATGCTGTCGGCGCTGTGGTTTCATTGGGCAGGAAAACATGCCGCACTTCGGTGTTCTGTGCCGTTGTGCAGGCATGGTGATGATCTTTGCATAGACTCCAGCCCGTCCTTTTGCCCCCGGCAGTGGATGCTGGCGGATCCCGGTATTTCATCAAGATCCAGTTCCGGTGCAAATGTCGGTACCAGAGGGCCCGATCTCGCAAGGGGAGGCCTGCCGGGACAATGCCAGAGCCCAGGACCGGCCTGCAGCAAGCCGCATGGGGCAAGGGTCGCTGTATCTGCCGCCGGGAAGCCCCCGCAGGCGGTGTTTTGGGACCGCAAATGCACCCGCCGCAGGGCCACCCGGAAATTTTCCTGCAGCGCCCGGGATCACCTCGATCCGCCCGCGGCGCTGCCCGGGCCGGCGGGGACCATCAGGCTACCGTCGGGTTCCGTGGCGGGATGGCACGATCCGGGAGGCGGCCGTCCTGGCCGGGGGGATGAAGGGCGGTTTGCCCGGCCCATCCGCCTGTCACTCATCACCCCCGGCATGGTCGTGCCGGGGGTGATGCAGGTTGGCGAACCGGGTCGAGAGCCGGCTTTGACTGTGCCTGTCACACAAGGAATGCGACCATCGCGGCAGCCAGAGCGCTGATCAGCAGCGATCCGAATAGGCCCAGGACAAGCGGGCGCAGCCCCTCGGCGAACAGCCGGCGCACGCGGGTTTCAAGCCCCATTGCGCACAGCGCCATCGCCAGCATGAAGCTGGAGGCCTGCCGGAAGGCCGAGATCAGATCCTCCGGCAGGGGCAGGACGCTGTTCAGAACCACGGCAAGAAGGAAGCCGAAGACGAACCAGGGAATGACCTGCACGGTCGCCTCGCCGCCCTTGCCGATGCTGCGGGCGAACCCCAGCCCCAGGATCAGTGGCGCAAGCAATATGACGCGGCCGAGCTTGGCGACCGTTGCCGTCTCGCCCGCAGTGTCGCTGACCGAAAACCCTGCGCCGACCGCCTGGGCGACCTCGTGCAGCGATGACCCCGCCCACAGACCATAGGCATGTTCATCGAAGCCGAGCATACCCTGCAGGACCGGATAAAGGACCATCGCGATCGACCCGAAGATCGTGACGCAGGCCACGGCATAGGCCACGTCCTCGTCCCGCGCCTTTGTCACGGTATTCACCCCAAGAACCGCCGATGCGCCGCAGATCGCCGTGCCGGCTGCGATAAGTTCCCGCAGTTGTGGCGAAACACCCAGAAGCCGGCCCATCCAGCGAACCGCCAGGAAGGTGGTCGCCACCAGCGCCACGATCATCGCCAACCCGCCGAGGCCAAGCCCGCCAAGATCGGCAAGCGTCAGGTTGAAGCCGAGAAGAACGATGCCCGCCCGCAGGACCGGCCGCATGGCGAAGCGCGCACCCGGCGTGAACTCTGCGCCGACAAGACCGGCATTGCCCAGGATGATTCCACCCAGCATGGCAAGCACCAGCGGGCCCAGCAACGCGGGCTGGCCCAGCAGCCTCCAGCCGATTGTTGCCGTGGCGGCAAGGCAGAAAGTCAGAACGAGACCGGGCAGAAGCCTGCGGAACGAAGCTGTCGGAACGGAAATATCGAGTCGGTAGGTCATGGCTTGGGTCCTTTCGGCCCGAGCTATCTGCCGCCAAAACCAATCTATCAAACGAATAGTATTTGTATAATCAATCGATTTTACTTATCTGTTGTGCATGACGCTGGAGCAGATCCGCATCTTCCTCTGCGTGGCCGACCTGTGCCATGTCACCCGCGCATCCGAGCGTCTCAACCTGACGCAATCGGCGGTTTCCGCCGCCATTGCCGCGCTTGAACGCCAGCATGACGTGAAGCTTTTTGATCGGGTGGGGCGCGGCATCGTGCTGACCGATGCGGGACACCATCTGCGCGAGGCGGGCGAGCGACTGATGCGCGAGGCCGACAATGCCCGGGACATGCTGCACACGATGTCGCACGAGCCACGGGGAAACCTGCGGCTCTGGGCCAGCCAGACCATTGCAAGCTATTGGTTGCCGCCGCTGCTGATCGCCATGCATCGGGCCTGGCCGATGGTGAACATGGGTCTGCGGGCGGCAAACACCCATGAAGTGACCGATGCCGTCTCGGGTGGGCTTGCCGATATCGGATTCGTCGAGGGCGAACTGCCGCCGAGCGATCTTGTCCGCCGCACGGTCGGGCAGGACGAACTGCTGCTGGTGATGCCGCGCAGTCATGTGCTCGCGCGCAAACCCGGGTTCGACGCGGCGGACTATCGGGCCATGTCCTGGCTTTTGCGCGAGCACGGCTCGGGGACTGCGGCCGTCGTCGAGAGGCATCTGAACGCCATGGGGCTGTCCAGCCAGGATCTGGATGTCCTGCTGCATTTGCCGACCAACGAAGCCATTCTGGCAGGAATCCGGGCCGGCAATTGTGTATCGCTGTTGTCCTGGCGGTCGCTGGCACAGGGGCGGCCGCGCGAATTCGCGCTGCGGCGGATCACCTGGGCGGAACGACCGCGGCGCGACTTCACGGCGCTGACCGATCCGCGCCGCTACCAGAGCCGTGCCATGGCGGTGTTCCTCAGGGATTTCGCACCAGGCCGCAGCCGTGATGAACCGGGCACCGGCAGTCGCGGCGGGCGCAGCCTCGGCACAGGGGACGGTCGCGGCGGATGATCCCGGGACGAAGCGGGACCGTGACCGGACGCGCGCCGGCCACCATGAATGCTAAGTCATCGAGGCAACATCACCCCGCAAACCACTGTATTTGCGTGGGAAAACGGCGCGGCCACATTAGCCCGCGCCGCCATTTCCCCAGCGTGCCGCGTCAGCTACAGCCCGTGGTGGCGCCGCAGGTGTTGCATTTCAGGCAGGTGCCGTTGCGGACGAGCGTGTAATTGCCGCATTCGCTGCAGGGGTCGCCGGTATAGCCCTGCATCTTGGCCTTGATCCGGGCATCCGACGAGGCCGTGGCGATTGTGAAGGTCGAGGCGGTTTCGGCCAGGCCCGCGACGCGGCTCTCCGCGACCGGCATCATGCCGGCAAAGCCCGTCGCCCCGCCCTGCAACACCATCAGTTCCTGCGGCAGGCGCTTTCTGAGATAGCCGGTCGAGGAGATCGACTTCAGCAGTTCGACCGATTTCGTCGCCGAGGTCTCGCTCACTTCGCCGATGTTGCGCTTGCCCTCCTCGTTGCCGCGGCCGAGGTCGTCGAAGGTGGTGCCCTTCGGGGCCACATGGGCCAGATCGGTGCGGTCGAGATAGGAAATCGCCAGTTCGCGGAAGATGTAGTCAAGGATCGA
>JACSRN010000160.1 GCA_014879735.1 Paracoccaceae bacterium | reverse complement strand
TCCTGCGCGTGATACATGAACATCGTGCCCTCCTTCATCCGCTGGCTGACCACCGCGCGGGCGGTCAGGGCACCGTTGCGGTTGAAGACCTCGACCCAGTCGTTGTCGACCAGCCCGGCCGTGCGGGCATCGGTCTCCGACAGCCAGACCACCGGGCCGCCGCGGTTCAGCGTCAGCATCAGCAGGTTGTCGGAATAGGTCGAATGGATGCCCCATTTCTGGTGCGGGGTGAGGAAGTTCAGCACGACATGCTTTTCGCCCGGCACCAGCGACCGGGTCGCATCGGGACCGACGCTTTTCAGGTCGACCGGCGGGCGCCAGGTGACAAGGCTTTCGCCGAAGGCCCGCATCCATTCGTGATCCTGATAGAGCTGTTGTCGCCCCGACAGCGTCCGCCAGGGGATCAGCTCGTGCACATTGGTATAGCTGGCGCTGTAGGTGGTCTCCTCGCTTTCGATCCCGGACCAGATCGGGCTGGTGATGATCTTGCGGGGCTGGGCGGCGATGTCGCGGAAGCGGATCTTGTCGGCTTCCCTGACCGCGGCCAGATGCCTGTGATCACGCCCGGTCTTCTTGCCCAGATCCTCCCAGGCCCGGACGGCGACCTCGCCATTGGTTTCAGGCGACAGCATCAGTACCACCTCGGCAGCGTCGATGGCGGTGTCGATCTTCGCCATGCCCCTGGTTGCGCCGTCATCGGTCACGGTGCCGTTCAGCGCCTGCAGGTCGCGGACCTCGGGCTTGGTGTCCCAGTTGATCCCCTTGCCGCCATTGCCGAGCTTGTCCATCAGCGGGCCAAGCGCGGTGAAGCGCTTGTGGATGTTCGGGTAATCCCGCTCGATTTCGATATAGCCCGGCGCGGTCTGGCCGGGGATCAGGTCGCATTGGCCCCGCTTCCAGTCGCGGACGCTGTTTTGCATGATCTCGGACGGGCTGTCATGCTGCAACGGCTGCTGGACGACATCGGTTTCCACCCCCAGCACCTCTGGGGCGATGGCGGAGAACTTCTCGGCAATGAACTTGAAGATCTCCCAGTCGGACTTGGAGTCGTAGGCCGGGTCCACGGCCGCCTGCAGCGGGTGGATGAAGGGGTGCATGTCCGACGTGTTCATGTCGTCCTTTTCGTACCAGCTGGCGGTTGGCAGGACGATGTCGGAATAGACGCAGGTCGTGGACATCCGGAAATCGAGCGTCACAAGCAAGTCCAGCTTCCCCTCGGGCGCGTCATCGTGCCAGACGACCTCGGTCGGCTTCTGGCCGCCCTCTGCGCCTAGATCCTTGCCCTGCACCCCATGTTTCGTGCCCAGCAGATGCTTGAGGAAATATTCGTGCCCCTTGCCGGAGGAGCCGAGCAGGTTCGAGCGCCAGACGAACATGTTGCGCGGCCAGTTCTCGGGCGCGTCGGGATCCTCGCAGGACATCTGCAATTCGCCGGATTTCAACCGCTCGGCCACGTAATCGGCGACCTTGACGCCGGCCGCCTTGGCGGCGCGGCCGACCTCCAGCGGGTTGGTCTTCAGCTGCGGGGCGGAAGGCAGCCAGCCCATCCGCTCGGCCCGCACATTCAGGTCGATCACGCTCAGATCGTTCCAGTCCTCCTTGCGCGCGGTCGGCGACAGCAGTTCAGCGGTGCCGATGGTCTCGTAGCGCCACTGGTCGGTATGGGCATAGAAGGCGCTGGTCGCCGCCATCTGCCGGGGCGGGCGTGACCAGTCGAGCGCGAAGGCCAGCGTCGTCCAGCCGGTTTGCGGGCGCAGCTTTTCCTGGCCCACATAATGCGACCAGCCACCGCCGGACTGGCCGACGCAGCCGCACATGACCAGCATGTTGATGGCGGCGCGATAATTCATGTCCATGTTGAACCAGTGGTTCAGGCCGGCGCCGATGATGATCATCGACTTGCCCTTGGTCTTTTCGGCATTGGCGGCGAATTCGCGGGCGACATGGATGATCTTGTCGCGGCGTACGCCGGTGATCCGCTCGGCCCAGGCGGGGGTGAAGGGCACGTCGGCATCGTAATCCTTGGCGACATCGCCGCCGCCCAAGCCCCGGTCGAGGCTGTAATTCGCGCAAAGGAGATCGAAGACCGTGGCGACCAGCGCCTCGGATCCGTCGGCCAGCACCAGCTTTTTCGCCGGCACGTTGCGGGTCAGGATGTCGCCCCGGTCATCAACGGTGAAGCCGTTGCGGGCCATGCCGCCGAAGAAGGGAAAGTCGACCGCCGCCACGGCATCGTGGTCCTTGGCGTCGATCTGGGTCAGCTTCAGCCGGACCTCGGCGCCATCCGCCTTTTCCTCAAGGTTCCACAGCCCCTGTTCCGCACCCCAGCGGAATCCGATCGAGCCGTTCGGCACCACCAGCCCGCCGCTGGCCTCGTCGATGGCGACGGTCTTCCAGTCGGGGTTGATCTTTTGCCCCAGCCCCCCCGCCAGATCGCCCGCGCGCAACTGCCGGCCCGGCACCAGCCGGTCGCCCTGCGCGTCCAGCCGGACCAGCATCGGCATGTCGGAATAGCGCCGGCAGTAGTCTTCGAAATAGGGCACCTGACGATCGAGATGGAACTCGCGCAGGATGACATGGCCAAAGGCCATGCCCATTGCCGCATCGGTGCCCTGCTTGGGGTTCAGCCAGATATCGGAAAACTTCGCCGCCTCGGAATAATCGGGCGAGACCACTGCCGACTTGGTGCCGCGATAGCGCGCCTCGGTATAGAAATGCGCATCCGGCGAGCGGGTCTGCGGCACGTTCGAGCCCCAGAGGATCAGGTAGCCGGCATTGTACCAGTCGGCCGATTCCGGCACGTCGGTCTGTTCGCCCCAGGTCTGCGGCGAGGCCGGCGGCAGGTCGCAATACCAGTCGTAGAAGGAAAGGCAGGTGCCCCCCAGCAGCGACAGGTAGCGGGTGCCCGCGGCGTAAGAGATCATCGACATCGCCGGAATGGGCGAGAAGCCGAACACCCGGTCGGGGCCGTAGGTCTTGATCGTATAGGCATTGGCGGCGGCGATCAGTTCGGCTGTCTCGTCCCAGGTGGCACGGACAAAGCCGCCCTTGCCGCGCATCCTTGTATAATCGGCGCGGGCCTCGGGATCGGCCTGGATCGCCGCCCAGGCCGCAACCGGCGACAGGGTCCGGCGCTTTTCCCGCCACAGCCGCATCAGCCGGCTGCGGATCAAGGGAGTCTTCACCCGGTTCGCGCTATAGAGATACCAGCTGTAGGAGGCCCCCCGCGCACAGCCCCGCGGTTCGTGGTTGGGCAGGTCCGGCCGGGTGCGCGGATAGTCGGTCTGTTGGGTTTCCCAGGTGACGATCCCCGATTTCACGTAGATCTTCCACGAGCAGGAGCCGGTGCAGTTCACCCCATGGGTCGAGCGGACGATCTTGTCGTGGCCCCAGCGCGACCGGTAGGTATTTTCCCAGTCGCGGCTCTCCCGCGTGGTCTGCCCATAGCCGTCGGCGAACAGGTCCTTGTGCTTCGGGGGCGTGGCGAGAAACTTCAGGCGGTCCAGAATCGGGTTCATGGTCACTTCCTCAGGGAAACGGGCGGGCACGACGGCGAGCGGTTTGTGAAGCTGGAGATCTGGCCGGCGAACGGCCCGAGGGCGTGATCCGGCGGACGCGGTTTCAGGTCATGGCGACGAGGTTCACGCCGCGCCGGCGCTGTGGCCAAGACGCGGCGGCCCGCTGTTGCTTGCCAGACCCTCCGGGCGGTGCCGTGCCGAAGGGCGCCAACCTGCGTTCCCGCGGCATCGCGCCTGGTCCTTTCACGGCCCAACCTCGGCACTGCATCGGGGAGGACAGCGTGCCCGGGGCAGCCCGCCGCCGCATCTGCCCCGCCGCAGCCGGAGCGCACCCTATCACCCATCGGATCGCCCCTCCCCAAGGTCAACCTTGCGCAGATGACCGCAACGCCCGGGGCAGACCCTAAGCGGCAACGATTGTGTCCAGGATATTTCGTGACGTGGAATTCACAGGCAGCCCGCCCAAGCTAACCCACTTTCGGCGAACCGATTTGATCGAAGTCAAATTGCAGTCCCCCTCGCCGAGCGGAAATCGCCCGTGCTGGCGCGTTTTCGGCTCAAAGCGATTCGTCTTGGCGCGCCGCCCCGCAGCGCCGCCGCCCGACAGCGGCGCGGTCCGGCACCGGCCCCCCTGCCCTACGCGCGGCGGTGACTGTGCATCAAGGCCTGGGGCGCGGCTAGCCGACGCTCGCCCATGTGCTGGCCAGCAAATATGCCGATCACCTGCCATTATACCGGCAAAGCCAGATCCTGGCGCGGGCGGGCCTTGATCTGCACCGCGCGGTGCTGGCCGACTGGGTCGGCAAGGCCGCGTTCCATCTGAAACCGGTGGTGGACCGGCTGGCCGGACATCTGAAACGATCCGGCAAGCCGTTCATGGACGAAACCACTGCCCCGGTGCTGGACCCAGGGCGGGGGACCACAAAGACCGGGTATCTCTGGGCGCTCGCCCGCGATGACCGGCCGTGGGGCGGCGAGGATCCGCCCGGCGTGATCTACTTCTACGCCCCCGGCCGTGCGGGCGAGAATGCCGAAACCTTCCTGACCAGCTTCGACGGCATCCTGCAAGTCGATGGCTACACTGGCTACAACCGGCTGACCGAACCCTCGCGCAAGGGTGGCGCCCCCATTCGGGTGGCTCATTGCTGGGCGCATGCCAGGCGCAAGCTGAAGGAGGTCTTCGACCGCGATGGCTCGGAGATTGCCGCCGAGGGCCTGCGCCAGATCGCCGAAATCTATGTCGCCGAGGCAGGCATCCGCGGCATCTCGCCCGGCCAGCGCCTGTCCGCTCGTCAGGCTCGCACTGTGCCGCTGTCCAGCTTGTGCCGGAAATCCTTGACCGTGCGGGGCCGCTTGCCGTCCGCCAGATGTTCCCTTTCCCAGAACCCAAATAGGGCATTAAAGGTCATCGCCGGGGTGGCGGGGACCGGGGCTTTCGGCGCGGGCGGGGCGAAGGCAGGGTAGCGGACCGCGCCTTCGTCGGGGGAATAGTCACCTTCGGCCCTGCGCAGATTGACCCCTGCGGCCTCTTGCATGGCCTTCGCCACGGCACTGATCAGCGGGGCACGGTCGGCGGGGTCCAAGATCAGCCCCCGTTCGGTCAGCACCATATCCAGTGCCTTGCCATAGCGATATTCGGCCATCTCAGCAGGCGTTGCCGCCTCACCGGCCTGCCGACCCCGCAGAACCCCCACGGCATCGTCAGAGGCGATGACCTCATTGATCCGCTGGACGATCCGCCATTGCTCCGGGTCGCCGGGATCATTGTCGAACATCGCCACGACCCGCTGTCGCACATCTCCGGCCAGCCCTATCTTCTGCACATGGGTCAGCCGCTGCGAGCCACGCCGAAGGGCATCCCAGAAGGCTTGCAGGGCGGCGAGCGCGAGGACGAACCGGGCCTTGCGCTCTGCCGGGTCACGGGTGGCAAGGGAGGCTTTGATGAAGGTCTTGCCGACAGCGACCGTGCTGGAGCCTTCACCGACCGGCAGGGCGACCTTCTGACCCGCAGCCTTGCCGATCAGATCGGCAGGCACCCGGACCCGCAGATAGAGGATACCCGTGCGGGGGTCTTTCCAAGGGGACGCCATCCGAATCCCTGCCATGTGACCCCGCCCTGTATACGCAAGCGGCGATCCTAGGGTCAGGACCCATTGATCTTGCGTGTCGTGCGTGATTCAGGCTCCGCAAGGAGACTGACCGATGAGCAACCTTTTCT
>JACSRN010000077.1 GCA_014879735.1 Paracoccaceae bacterium | reverse complement strand
TTCACCCGCAGTCAGCGACGACCCGCGGCGCGGAGCAATGTCTCATTCGGGGTCAACCGGCGCAGAGGCGGAAACCGAGGCTTGCAACAAAATTTGTGTCACTACTTGTGCAATATCCATTGTTGCACTACCTTGTTCCTGCAAGTCGGGCCAACGGTCTGACCTGCATCCACCGGCATGCAGAATACCGTGTGCCTCAACCGCAACCCTAGCACAGAGGAACTTCGGACATGGCTCGTAAGACCACCCGAACCACCCTCGAGGTCAAGATTTCCGGGCTCTTTGCCGGGAAGCTTGTCCACGAGTCCGAAACCGACTCTGGCTGTGCCTCCGATGGCGTCACCATCGACGGGACGGCAACGGATGTGACGAACGATCCCAAGCGGATCGAAAAGTCACATTCGCTGCCGCAACCGGTCGCTGACCGCCTGAAGAAGAGCAGCCAGTAAGGAAGACCCCCAGTGGCGTATCACCTTCACCTCATCGCACCACAACATGCTGCGCAAGACCTCTGCCCCAAAGCGGTGCAAGTCGACAGCAAAGCGTCGGAGCCGACGCACGGATGCGGAATGAAGGGGCGCTGCTGGGGATCGACCCGGACCTGTGTGCTTATCAACCGTGAGAGAACCGAGAAGGTAGCAACAATGATCAAAGTACCGGCAGTCATTCAGACGCCGTCGCTATCATTTCTTACAGACGACCCGAAAGTGATCAGGCTAGCCGAGTTTTTGGCGAGGCACGATGATCGAAAGGTTGAGAAGGAAACTTCTAGCGATAGGAGAGCTGAAAAGTCGAAGTACCAACTGCAACTTCGGATGCCTGAAACCCAATTCAGGCAACTAGAGGCGCTTGCCGAAAGGGCTGGCGCTGAAACTGTGAGCGAAGTCATTCGGATGGCTTTGCGTGAGCTTGAAAGGGCACTGCTATGGCATGTTACAGTCGTGTTTGAAGATGGAAGAAGGATTCCTCTGAATGGAGTAAGTGCAGAGGCCTCAACTTTGGCACGGGCCACGAGTTCGCTGGATGGAGTTTTCCAGCGGGTCAACGTGGTGCTAGGGAAGCGGTCCGCTGATCGCCTGCGGTATATCCAAGCCGCAGCGCCCGGCTTCACACTGGGCGAGATCGTTGAGGCCGCAATGGCAGTGTTGGACGACTCGCTTCAGGAAGAGGAAGTCCTACGAGAGGAGGCCGAAGGGGTGACTAGCCCTCAACGGCCAGCTCATCCTCGCCGCAATCGAAGCTAGTTTCCTCCCTGTTTAACTTAATGGCCCGTTAATTCGGGCCATTTTTTTTGGCTCACGATTGCCATCCGCGATTTTCTGAAGGAGCAGAAAGCCCGCAAAACCGGCCAGCACAGGGCCGTGGCCGGGCGGCGCTGACATGGGGGCGCCGATGACCAAACTCACCCCCGAGGGCCGATTTCCGATCTCTGCCCTGATCGCCGAGGCCCAGCGCGAACTTGACCTCCGGCGCCAGCTCTACTGGGCGCGGGTAAGGGCCGGGAAGATGCGCCAGGACGACGCACACCTGCGGATCGCACTGATGGAGGCGATCGTGAAGCGGCTGACGGTGACGGCCGCGCTATGAGCCATCGCGCCACCAACTGGGCGATCCAGCAGCGCGGGCTTGCGCCTGCGACCAAGCTCGTCCTCTGGCATCTCTGCGACCGGCACAACCCGGATTACGGGTGCTTCCCGTCGCAGGACCAGTTGGCGGCCGATGCCGAAATCTCCCGCGCCAGCTTGAACACCCACCTCGACAAGCTGGAACAGGCCGGGCTGATCCGCCGCGAACGGCGCCACTCCGAGGGCGCCCACCGGCGGCTATCAACCCGGTACTTCCTCGCCTTCGAGCCCGAGTTTTCCGCGCAACAGCACTTGCCTCTGGGGGCCGAAAACCAGCCCGACCCATGTCCAGAATCCAGACATGGAAACGGGCAAAAGCCATGTCCAGATTTCGCGAAAAGCCATGTCCAGAATCTGGACACTAACCTTGTAAGTAAAGAACCAGTAATTACTACCGCGCGTGACGCGGGCGCGACGCGCGAGGGCCGGGCTGATGACGATGGCCCCGATCTGGACGCGGCAGAGGCCGCCTGTCTGGCCGCCTGCGGCGAAGGCATGGCACCGGCGGCCAGGGCGGCGATCAGCGCCACGACGGCCACGATCGCCGCCTGGCTGGCGGTGGGCTACGACCTCGAGCTGGACGTCCTGCCGGTCATCGCCGAACGGACGGCCAAGCCCCGGGGAAGCCCGATCCGGACGTGGGAGTATTTTTCTCAGGCGATCGCGGCGCGTCATGCCAAGCGGATCGCCCAGGCGCCACGGTCGCAAGGGGCTGGGGAAGCTGGCGCTGGCTTTGCCGTTGCGCCCTGCGGTCTAGGGGTGGCGCCAGAGGGACAAGGCGGCATCCCTGAACATCTGCTCCGCCTTGCCGCCTGGATCAACTCCGGCAGCTACGTGCCGCCCAGCGCCTTCACCAACACCACCCGTGAAGCCCTGCTGCGGGCGGGCCTTGTCACCGAGGCCACCCTGCGCGCCCGCCAAATCTACTAGCCCCGAAGGAGCCCTCCATTGCGCCTGACGCCCCGTGAGATCGAGGATCGCCTCGAGGAAGCCGCCTACACCCTCAGGAACCTGCCCGAGAAGGACCGCCCCCGCGGCTATGGCAATTCCTGGCCACCGGTGGTGCACGATGCCAAGCACGCCTACGGCTACACACCCGAGCGCCCGATGCGGGTGATCCCCAGCGCCGCCGCCATCAGCCGGATGGAGGAATGCTTCGACTGGCTCCTGATGCTGAACCCCGAGGATGCCCGGATCGTGTGGCTTCGGGCAGAGGGTGCCCGCTGGAGGCAAGTCTGCATCAGGGCTGGGGTGGTGCGATCGACAGCCTGGCGCCGCTGTGTGGCCGCCCTTCTGACCATCTCGAAGAAGCTAGAAAAGCTCGATAAATCAAAGGGGAAAGGCAAGGGCGCAAAACCCCTCACCGCAATCACCCGCACAACCCCGCCCGAAAGCGGCGCGGAAACCGGGGACAAACGGCCCGATCCGTCGAACTTCGGGCGCGACACTTTCCCGGGTTTTGACGCATAAAGAAGGCAAGATGGCGAAGGGTGTCGGAAGCACGAAGCTTCGGCCCCGACCCCGTCACCCCTGCTCCCGCCGCCGCTCCCGGCAGGCCCGCCGCGTTAGGTTCTCCCGGAAGGGAGACGTATGCGGGGGGCCTAGGCGCGTCTAACCGCTAGTGACAGAACAAAAATCTGGGTCCGCGCCCTGGGTGCGCGCTTTGGGTGCGCGGGTGCGCACCTGAGGCCGCACCTTGCCGCCGCCCCCCTCCGAAAGGCCCCGCCCCTTGCTTCAGATCGACATGCTCCCGGTTGACCGGCTGGTCCCCTACATCCGCAATGCGAGGACCCACAGCGAGGATCAGATCGCCCAGATCGCGGCTTCAATCGCCGAATTCGGCTTCACCAACCCGATCCTGATCGGCGAAGACGAGGTGATCATCGCGGGCCACGGTCGCCTGATGGCCGCCAAGGCGCTGGGCCTTCCGCAAGTGCCGGTGATCGTGCTGGACCATTTGACCGAAGCACAGCGCCGGGCACTGGTGATCGCCGACAACCGCATCGCCGAAAACGCCGGGTGGGATGATGATCTGCTGCGGTCGGAACTGGCGGCGCTGCGCGAGGCGGATTTCGATCTGGACCTGATCGGCTTCGACGAGACCGAACTGGACGAGATCATGGCCGGGTTTGAAGGCTTCGGGATGGGCGGCGGTGAGGGTGACACCCAGGCCGAAATCACCGGCGGCGGCGCGGCGACACCTGCCCCGTCGGCGAACCTCGCAGAACGCTTCGGCATCCCGCCCTTCTCGGTGTTCGAGGCCCGCAAGGGCTGGTGGCAGGACCGCAAGCGCGCCTGGCTGGATCTGGGCATCCGCTCCGAACTCGGCCGTGGGGCCGCTCCGGGCGGCGCGCCCCGCCCCCTCGATCGCGGCTGGTCGGGCGAGAAGTCCTTCCCCGCTGTCCCCGGCATGGGAACCGCCGACCCGGCGCCGATCCACAAGGACATCGACCACTACCGCCACAAGGAAGGCAAGCGCACCCGGAAGGAGGCTACGAATGGCTAAAGGCCCCGCCCGCACCTTCGGCCAAGACCTTATGCGCGGCGAGCATGTCGTCGGCGCGGGCCCCGCCTCACAACCGGCCGCCCCGCAGAATGGCGGGGTGCTGATGCCGTCCCACACCTCGGGTGACCCGTCCTTCTACGCCAAGAAACGCGCCAAGGAGGCCGAGCTTGGCCGGGAACTGACCACCGAGGAATTCCTGGCCGACCACTACGCCGCCTCGGACGCCCCCACCGCCTCGGGCACGTCGATCTTCGACCCTGTCCTCTGCGAGATCGCCTATCGCTGGTTCTGCCCGCCGGGCGGCACGGTACTGGACCCCTTCGCGGGCGGTTCCGTCCGCGGCATTGTCGCCGCCCGCCTTGGCCGTCCCTATGTTGGGATCGAACTCCGCGCTGAACAGGTGGCCGCGAACCAGGCGCAGGCCGATCTGGCGGGTGGTCCCGCCCCGCGCTGGATCGCCGGGGATAGCCGCGATCTCGCCCGGCTGGCGGCTGGCATCGAGGCCGATCTGGTGTTCAGCTGCCCGCCGTACTGGAACCTCGAACGCTATTCCGATGACCCCTCGGACCTTTCCACCATGCCCCTGGCCGACTTCCTGAAGGCGCAGGCCGAGATCATCACCCAGGCCGTCGCCCGCCTGCGGCCGAACCGCTTCGCCGTCTGGGTGATCGGCGATGTGCGCGATGCCGACGGCTTCTTCGTCAATCTGCCGGGCCTGACGGTCGAAGCTTTCGAGGCCGCAGGCGCCCGGTTCTACAACGACGCGATCCTTGTCACTGCCGTCGGCTCCTTGCCGATCCGCGTCGGTCGCCAGTTCACCGCCGCCCGCAAGCTCGGCCGGACCCATCAGAACGTGCTGGTGTTCTGCAAGGGCGATCCCCGCAAAGCGACCGAGGCCTGCGGAGCAGTTGAGTTTGGCGAGATCGAAGGGCCGGAAACCGACGACGAAGGCCCCGACCCGGAGGACGACCAATGACCGCCCCGATCCTCGAGATGCACAACGGCATCGCCGTTGTCCGCGACGATCTCTTCCCCGGCGGCACCAAGGCCCGGTTCATTGCGCAGGTCTTCGACGGGGTGCAGGAGGCGGTCTATGCCAGCCCACCCGAAGGCGGCGCCCAGACCGCGATCGCCACAGTCGCCCGGCGCCTCGGCAAGCGCGCCACGATCTTCGTCGCTGCCCGCACCCGGCCGCATCCCCGCACCCTTGAGGCCGCTCGGCTTGGCGCAAAAGTCGTGCCGATCAGCCCGGGCTATCTGTCGGTCGTGCGATCCCGCGCCCGCGAATACTGCCGCAACACCGGCGCCAGCTTGATCCCCTTCGGCGCCGAAATCCCCGGCGCGATCGAAGCGATCGCCGCCGCCGCCCGCCTGGCCGCCTTCGATCCAGAAGAGGTCTGGTGCGCTGCCGGGTCCGGAGTTCTCGCCCGCGGCCTCGCTGCCGCCTGGCCGAAAGCCCGCCGCCATGTCGTCCAGATCGGCCGCGACCTCACTCCGCGCGAGGTCGCCGGGGCCACTATCCACGTTCATCCCCGCAAGTTCAGCGACCGAGCCGCGCTGGCAGCACCCTTCCCGGCTGATCCGCACTATGACGCGAAGGCTTGGGAGCTGTGCCTGGCCAGGCGCGGGCCGGGGCGGGTGCTGTTCTGGAATGTGGCGCCGCTGGCGAAGGTTTGATAAACGCAGGAAACCCTGAAATGCACGCCGTGGATAATGCCTCATGGCACCCCCCAAAAAACGAGAGCCCGCACAACAATGCGCGGGCTCATTTCTTGTAGGTCTTCATCAGACTACTTCAGTAAATCGTCCACAGATTTGAATTTTCTCCTAGACGAAGTTCAGCCACTGTGGATTAGACTGAACGAAGGTTTGTCCATATCGGTGTTTCTTGAGCTGCTACCACCGTATTGCGTTCTGAACCAAGTTTCATCCGGGCAGGGCGATACGCCTAGGTTCATTGCTCCAACGCTGCTATTAGGACCCTTTCCCATCCTGTAGCTTTTAGACATGCGCCCGTCTTGAAGTAAAGGCGGGGCTCGGTTCTATTTTAGGTATTTCAGTGCGGGGCCTTTTGAGCTTTTCAACTGACCGCGTCTTACCTGCTTTTAGCTGCAATGGCTGGAGTGCGACTTCATCTCTTAGCACGCCCAGCTCCCGGAGAGAGCCGATTTCATCGATAAGTTCGGCTTCCGTCTCTTTATCGATCGAGATCTCGATTTTGGCTTTGGTACCTCCATTATTGTAAGTGACTTTGTAATCGAACTTGGCACGGCGCTGATGTTTGCCCAGACGAACCACGACCCACTCAAAACACATTTGAGTCGTTTGTATCGCTAAACTGAGGATCGAGGCCAACGAGCCCACGATCCCCAGAATATCCATCAGATCACGCCGCCCCCCGTGTTAAGGTAAGCGGTAGTCATCGGGTCCTCCTTGGTTGACTCGACAGAACTGATGGTGGGGTCGAACTGCCCTTGCGTCAAGAGTATCAGGAGCATCTGACTAGGTCGTATGATGGATTCAAGAGCGATCCAGCGCATGGACCGAGAACCAACACTACGCCGTGCTCAGAAGCCGTAGAGGTTCGAAGTTCGATGACTACCTCTGACAGACATAGCGCTCTCACAACTTTAGACCGCTTTGTTTGCCCAATGCAGCACTTCGCCCAGACCTACCGCCTCGAACGCCGCCTTCAGCGCCGGATCGAACCCGGGATCGATCCGGGCAGGGCCGTAACCGTGATCCCGGCTCCAGCGATCGATCTCGCGCAGTGCGGTGGCGAATTCCTCGTCGGTGTCGCAGACGGTGCGGGTGACATCGCCCTCGGCGAAGTTGAGAATCGTGCGTTCGGTCGGTGAGGCCCACGTGCCGAACCACGATGCATCCTGCGCGGTGTCAACCTGCGCCCAACCCCGGGCGCAGGAGCAAAGATCGAAGTCGTAGCGATAGCGGTCGCCGGGTTCGAAGCTGCGGATGATCTTCATGCCCGGCCCTCCCGGGCCTCGATCGCCAGCACAGCGAGGTCACGGTAGCGGGCCAGCGCCTTGGGGCTGGACGAAACCGGGTTGATCGCGATGGCGCGAAGGCCGGTGGCATCCGCCTTCCCGGCCAGTTCCACCAGCGCGGCCAGTTTGGCCCGGAAACGAGCGTGGGTTGGGGCGGAGAAGTCGGGCGGCGGGGGCAATTCGCCCTGCCGGGCTTTGACTTCGACGTCTGCATCCCGGCGGCGACGCGGGGCGCTGGGCGCAGCGGCGGGTTCGATGTCGGCAACTGGCGTCGGTGCGGCGATCTGTTCTTGCGTGACCGGAGGCGCCGCCGGTTCTGCCGCGGCGTCCGGCTCGCAGGCGTCGATCTCGGCCGCCAGCCGCCCCTCGGCAGTCTCGAACCCCGGGGCGGTCAGGATCGCCTTGATGGCCTTGGGCGCGCGATCGGCGCCGATCTTGGCGGCAAGCAGGCGTTCGAACCGTTCGGCGGCCGCGGCCACGCTGGCGCTGCGGCCCAAGGGCGCCTCGCTCAGGCGCTGGGCGAGGCGGTTGATCTGCACGGCGGAGAGGTTGGTGAACATCGGGGCCTCCTTTCAGGCGTTCTTGATGTGGGCGGAGCGGCCTTCTGCGGTGACCGCGTAGATCATCGTGCGGCTGTCGCCGAAGGTGGCGGCGAAGGCTTCGGCCTGATCGATCCGGTCGAACCGGGCGCGGATGCGGGTCGCGGGTTTCGACCCGCGGCAGGCGATGAAATGGTCGGCGGCGGCGAGGCAATTGGCCTCAAAGCCGGTCATCGGGGTGGTCTTGGCGGGCATCGGAAACCTCCGTTTCAAGGTGTCGCAGACATTGCCGAGACCGTCCGAAGAGCAAGTCCAAATCACTGACCTAATTGGAGAATGTCGCAAGATGGGGCTGTCGCGGCGCGCCTATGCGGCCTTGCGCGGGGTGCATGAAAGCGCTGTGCGCAAGGCCATCGCCTCGGGGCGGATCATGACGGAAGCCGACGGCACGATCGACGCCGCCAAGGCCGATGCGATGTGGGATGCGTCCACCGATCCGGCCAAGCAGCGCGGCGCCCATGCCCGGGATCTGGGCCGCGGCACGGCGGCGGCGACACGGGCTATAGCGGGCACCAAAGCCGTGCCGCGGCAAGCCTTTGCCGCCGTGGCCGAAACCTTGACGGAAGCCGGTGCCGATCCGGGTGCCGCCCCGGGTGACGGCGGCGAGGTCTCTTTCGTCAAGGCGCGGATGGCGAATGAAGTGCTGAAGGCCCAGACCGCCCGGGTGCGGCTGCAGAAGATGAAGGGCGAGGTCGTCGATCGCGCCCGGGCGACGGCGATGGTCTTTGATCTGGCGCGGCGTGAACGCGACGCCTGGCTGAACTGGCCGCCACGGGTGGCGGCCGACATCGCCGCCGAACTCGGGGCCGAGCCCCATGCCGTGGAGCAAGTGCTGATGCGCTACCTGCGCCGCCATTTGGCCGAGATGTCGGAGATCAAAGTTGAACTTCGCTAGCTTTGAGGGGGCCGAGGATATCGCCATCGCTTGGGCTCGAGGTCTGGCGCCCGACCCGGCGCAGACTGTGGCCGAATGGGCTGACCGGCACCGCATCCTGTCCTCGCGGGCGGCGTCGGAAGCCGGGCCCTATCGCACCGGCCGGACGCCTTACCTCAAGGCGATCATGGAGGCCCTGTCGCCGAACAACCCGGCCCAGCGGGTCGTGTTCATGAAATCCGCCCAAGTGGGGGCGACCGAGGCCGGAAACAACTGGATCGGCTTCTGCATCCACCGCGCTCCGGGGCCGATCCTGGCGGTGCAGCCAACGACCGATCTGGCCAAGCGCCTGAGCCAGCAGCGGATCGAGCCCCTGATCGAGGAAAGCCCCGATCTGCGGGCTTTGGTCCTGCCCGCTCGGTCGCGCGATGCCGGAAACACGGTTCTGGCGAAGCGCTTCCCCGGCGGCCAGCTGGTGCTGACCGGTGCGAACTCGGCCGTCGGCCTTCGATCGATGCCTGCGCGCTGGCTCTTTCTGGACGAGGTTGATGCCTATCCGGGCGACCTTGAGGGTGAGGGTGATCCGGTGGCGCTGGCCGAAGCCCGCACCGACAGCTTCGGCCACCGCAAGAAAATCTTCCTGGCCTCAACGCCCACGATCAAGGGCCTCAGCCGGATCGAGCGGGAGTTCGAATTGACCGACCAGCGCCGCTATCACGTCCCCTGCCCACATTGCGGCGGGCTGCAATGGCTGAAGTTCGAACGGCTGCGCTGGGAGAAGAGGCGGCCAGAGACGGCAGCTTACTTTTGCGAACACTGCGAGGCGCCGATCGCCGAACGGCACAAGACGTGGATGATGGACGAGGAGAACGGGGCGGATTGGTTGCCGACGGCTGCGCCCGATGTGCAGGCCGCGGCCGAAACCGCGGGCGTAATCGGGTTCCATATCTCCGGCCTCTACTCGCCGCTCGGGTGGTTGTCTTGGGAAGAAATCGCCCGGCGCTGGGATCAGGCACAGGGCAACGACTCCGCCCTGAAGACCGTGAAGAACACCGTCCTCGGCGAAACCTGGGCGGAACGCGGCGAGGCGCCGGACTGGCAGCGCCTCTATGAGCGGCGCGAGGATTGGCAGTTGGGCCGGGCCCCTGCCGGAGTGCTGATCCTGACCGGCGGGATCGATGTCCAGCGCGACCGGATCGAGATCGACGTCTGGGGCTGGGGGCGGAATCTTCGCTCTTGGCTGGTCGATCATGTGGTTCTGGAAGGCGACACGGCCCGGGCCGAAGTCTGGGCCGATCTGAACGAATTCCTCGGGATGACCTGGGAACATGCCTCTGGCGCCCGGATGGCACTGGCCCGGGTGGCGATCGACTCCGGCGACGGGGCCACGACCGATGCGGTCTATGCCTGGGTGCGCCAGGCGGGCCACGGGCAGGTGATCGCCATCAAGGGCGTGGCTGGGTTCGACAGATCGACGCCGGTGGACGGGCCCACCTATGTCGAAACCACCGAAGGCGGCCGCAAACTCCGTCGCGGGGTCCGGCTCTGGAAGGTCGCAGGCGCCGTGTTCAAGGCCGAGACCTACCGTTTCCTGCGCCTCGCGGCCCCGACCGACGAGGAACGGGCCGCAGGGGCCGACTGGCCCGCAGGCTTTGTCCACATCCCTAAAGGCACAACGGCCGAGTGGGTGAAGCAGCTGACCTCGGAACAGCTTGTCACCCGCAAGACCCGCACCGGCTATCAGAAACTGGAATGGGAACAGACCCGCGAACGCAACGAGGCCCTCGATTGCCGGGTCTATGCCCGCGCCGCCGCCTGGCTGATGGGAATCGATCGCTGGGACAAAGCGCGCTGGGAAGCGCTGGAAGAACAGATCGGGCCTGCGCGCCCGGCAACAACCCCGGCCGGTCAACCTGACCGGCCACTACCGCAATCTGCCCCGAAGCGGCCAACCGGCTGGCTCGGGCCCCGACGTGGAAAATGGCTCTGATGTCCTTCTCGCAAGCCGAACTCGATGCACTCCGTCGCGCCTATGCTGCTGGGGCGCTGGTGGTGGAATATGACGGGCGCCGCCTGACCTATGGCAATGCCGCCGATCTTCTGGCCCGCATCCGCTTCATTGAAGGGCAGATGGCGTCTGGCACGGGGAACTCCCGCCCCGTCGCCGGGAAAGCCAGCTTCAGCCGGGGCCGCACATGAAACCGACCCCGCCTGATGTGCCCTGGGGCATGATAGACCGGATCGTGGCCACCGTCGCGCCCCGCACGGCCGCACGGCGCTATGCCGCCCGAGTAGCGATCGCAAACCTGCGGCGCGGCTATGACGCCGCCGTCCGCGGGCGTGGCACGGATGGCTGGCGCGCTGGCAGCACCGCGGCAGATGCGGAAATCGCCGTTGCGGGTGGTGCTCTGCGCGACCGGATGCGTGATCTCGTCCGAAATGACCCGCTCGCCGCCAAGGCCGTGCAGGTACTGGTGTCGAACATCGTCGGAACTGGCATTCGTCCCAGGGCGGCCGCCGCCGATCCGGCGCTGAACAAGCTGGCTGATGATCTCTGGAAGCGCTGGGCACCCCGGGCCGATGCCGATGGGCACACCGACTTCCACGGCCTGACCGCCCTCGCCGTGCGCGAGATGATTGAAGGCGGTGAGGTCTTTGCCCTGCGCCGTCGCCGCAGGGCTAGTGACCGGCTGGCGGCCCCGGTGCAGATCCAGCTCAACGAGGCCGATCACCTCGACGGGGCCAAGTTCGACAACCGGCCAGATGGCGGGCGGATCGTCCAAGGCATCGAATACGACGCGCTGGGCCGCCGCCGGGGCTACTGGATGTTCCCCGATCATCCGGGCGATGCGATGCCGGTCTTCGGGCGCCGGTTTGAATCTTTGCGGGTCGGTGCGGAAGGCGTCGCCCATCTCTTCGAACGCCAGCGGGTGCAAAACCGCGGCGTGCCTTGGGGTGTACCTGCGATGCGCGCGCTGCGGGAACTGGGCGACTGGCAGACGGCCGAACTGGTCCGCAAGAAGATCGAAGCCTCGATGGTCGGCTTCGTATTTGGCGCTGACGAAGATCAGCAGTCCATGGCTCCCGTGGTGCAGGATGCCGATGGTAACCGGATCGAGCAGTTCGAGCCCGGGCTGATCGGCTATGTCCGCAACGGAAAAGACATCAAGTTCAACACGCCCGCATCGACCTCGGGCATTTACGAATGGAACCGGGTGCAGCAGCACATCATCTCGGCCGGGTTCCGCGTGCCCTACGAGCTGATGACGGGCGATCTCAGTCAGGTGAACTTCGCCTCCTCCCGCGTCGGCCTGCACGAGTTCCGCCGGATGGTCGAAGCCGTGCAATGGCAGGTGGTGATCCCGATGTTCTGCCAGCGCATCTGGGATTGGGTGATGGAAGCCGCTTGGACGGCCGGTGCCCTGCCCCAACCGGAGATCGCGGTCGAATGGGCGCCGCCCCGGTTTGAAAGCGTGAACCCGCTGCAGGACGTCACCGCCGACTTGATGGAGGTCCGCGCCGGGTTCTCCACCCCCGCCCAGCAGATCGCCCGGCGCGGCTATGACCCGCGCGAGGTTGTCGAGGAATGGCAGAAATACGCTGCCCTCTTCGATCAGCTGGGCTTGATCTTCGATGCCGATCCCCGCCGCGTCAGCCGCGCCGGTCTGGCGCAAGCCGTAGACGCGACGGATCGCGACCCGCCTCCCGACGAAAGGTAACCCCATGCCCAATGAGACCCGAAACCTCCCGCTGATCACGCGGGAGGCCTCGATGCGGCTTGTCCGCGGCGAAGGCGACGACATGACGATCGACGTGATCTGGACCACCGGCGCGACCGTCCAGCGGCGGCGCTATGAGGGCTGGGATGATGTCGTCGAGTATGACGAGGAACTGGTCGTCACGCCCGGCGCCGTCCGGATGGACCGCCTCAACGCTGGAGCGCCGTTTCTGGACTCGCACCGATCGTGGGGGCTGGAATCCGTGGTGGGCGCTGTTCTTCCCGGCACAGCCCGGATCGAGAGCGGCCAGGGCTTTGCCCGGGTGCGGCTGACCTCAGCCCCCGACGCCGTGCCGATCGTGCAGCGGATAATGGATGGCACGGTCTCGGCCGTGTCCGTTGGATACCGAGTCCACCGCTACGACATTACGAAAGCCCAAGGGCAGCGCGAACTTTGGCGCGCGGTCGACTGGGAACCGATGGAAATCTCTGCCGTCGCAATGCCCGCCGATCCGGGAGCCCATATCCGCGGCATCGATCCCCGCCCCGAAACACTCACCCCCTGCCTCCTCACCCGGGCCGATGCGCCTGCCCCTTCCCCGAACCAGACGAGGACCACCATGCCCGAGACCCAAACGCCCGAAGCTGAAGCGAACGTCGAAAGCCGCGCCGCGCCCATCGCGCCGCCTGCGGCCGATCCGTCCCCCGATGCGATCCGCACCGAGGCGAACCGATCCGCGGCTGAGGTGCTGGCGCTCTGCGAACGCCACGCCTTGGGCGCGGGCTTCGCCGCCGATCTGATCCGTCGCGGCCTCTCACTCGACGCCGCTCGCGCCGCGATCCTCGACAAGTTGGCCGAAGCAGATGCACCGGCCGCCCGGGGATCGGAACCTGTGGCCGCGACGGCCCGCGGCACTGGCGCGGCCGACGCTGCCTATCGCGACGCCATGTCCGAGGCCCTTCTGCACCGCCACAATCCCGGCCGGGCGCAACTGACCGACCGGGCCCGCGAGTTCCGCGGCCTGACCCTCCTGGAAATGGCGCGCCACGCCCTTGATCGCCGCGGTATCGCCACCCGCGGCCTGTCGAAGATGGAACTCGCTACCGAGGCTCTGATCGGCCGCTCGGGCCTGCATTCGACCAGCGACTTTCCCCTGATCCTGGCCAACGTCGCCAACAAGACCCTGCGCGCGGCCTATGACACCACGCCCCGCACCTTCACCGTTTGGGCGCGGCAGGCCGTCATCACCGACTTCAAGCCGGTGGCCCGCAATCAACTCGGCGGTGCGCCGGACCTGCTTCGCGTGCCGGAATCGGGCGAGTTCACCTATGGCACCATCGGCGAAAGCCGCGAGGTCTATGCGCTGGTGACCTATGGCCGGATTGTCGGCATCACCCGCCAAACCCTGATCAACGACGACCTTGATGCCTTCACCCGCATCCCTTCGGCCTTCGGCGCGGCCGCGGCCGATCTCGAAAGCGATCTCGTCTATTCGATCTTCTCGACCAACCCCAACATGGCCGACGGAAACCCGCTTTTCCACGCCAACCTCGGCACGGCGGGCACGATCTCCGAAACGACCCTCGCCGAGGCCTACCGCCTCTTCGGCAACCAGCGGGGCCTTGAGGGGCGGCAGATCAGCGTCCTGCCGCGCTACATAATCACCCCGCCGGGCGTCCGGTCGGTCGAAGCGCGGAAGAACGTGACCGCCACCACCCCCAACGCGGTCGCCGGGGTCAACGCCTTCGCCAACCGGCTGGAACCGATCGAAGAGGCGCGCCTGATCCCCGCCGCCGGGCCCGACCCCTGGTTCCTTGCTGCCGATCCGTCGCGGATCGATACGATCGAGTTCGCCTATCTCGAGGGCCAGCAGGGCGTCTACACCGAGACCCGTTCCGGCTTCGAGGTGGACGGGATCGAGATCAAGGCCCGCCACGACTTCGCCGCCAAGGCCATCGACTGGCGCGGCCTCTTCCGCAACGCGGGCGTCTGACGCCCCACTCTGAAGGAGAAACCTGATGAAGAACTTCATCGCCAACGGCGAAACCATCAACATCACCGCCGCGGCCGTGATCGCCTCCGGCCAGGGCGTGCTGGTCGGCAGCATCTTCGGCGTTGCCGAGGGGGCCGCAGCGATCGGCGAAACCGCCGTGATCCGGCTTGTCGGCGTGTTCTCGCTGCCGAAGGCGCCCTCGCAGGCCTGGACGGTCGGTCAGACGATCTACTGGGATGCGGCGGCTAGCCGGACGACCAACGTCCTCACCGGCAACACCCGGATCGGCATCGCCACTCAGGCGGTCGCTGGCGGTGCGGGCGATACCACCGGGATCGTGCGTCTGAATGGGGGCGCGACCTAAGATGTCGGCCTTCGCCACGGCCACTGCCGCCCTCTTCTGCGATCCGAACCTCGCGCAGGATGCGCTTTGGCGATCGGGCGGGGCTGGCGCGCCGGTCGCCGTCCGCGTCATGCTGCGACGGCCGAATGCGGTGACGGGATTTGGTGAAGGCCGGTTCGTCACCGACAGCGTGATGATCGATGTCGAATGCGCGGAGCTGGGCGCCCTTGCCCCAGGCGACACGTTCGAGGTCGGCGGCGTGATCTACGAGGTGAGGGGCGAACCCCTGCGCGATGCGCTGCGCCATGTCTGGAAGGCCGAGGCGCGCGAGGTATGAAGATTAGCCCCAGCATCGACGGCGATCTGAACACGATCGCCACCGAAATCCTGCAAGAGGCCGAGGACGCCGTCACCCGCGGCGTCTTCGCCGCCGGGCGGGGCCTGCGCGACGACTGGCGCGGGCAGGTTCGGGCATCAGGACTTGGGTCGCGCCTCGCCAACACCGTCCGGCAGGCCGATTTCCCGCGATCAGGGACATCCCTTCGCGCGGCTAGCCTCGTCTGGACCAAGGCGCCCGACATCCTGCACGCATTCGACGGCGGCGTGCTGATCCGCGGCAAGGACGGCCTCTGGCTTGCCATCCCCCTGTCCGCCGCAGGCCTCACCGGCCTCGGCCGCCAGCGCATCACGCCCTGGCGCTGGGAACAGCGCACCGGCATGCGCCTGCGCTTCGTCTATCGCCGCAACGGCCCCAGCCTGCTGGTTGCCGATGATGCGCGGCTGAACAGCCGGGGGCTAGCCGCGGCAAAGGGCGGCCGTCGGCGGCGGGATGGCATCCTTACCGGCGCGCAAACCGTGCCGGTGTTCCTGCTACTGCGGCAGGTGAAGATGCCGAAGAAGCTGGACCTTGATGGGCTGGCGCGGGAAGCCACGGCGCGGCTGCCGGGAACTATCTTGGGGGCGTGGTCAAGACGTTGACCAGTCGAAGAAAAACCCACTAACTGGTGTAGAGATGCTAAGGGGACGGTGAATGAAGTCGGTATTGCTTGTAGGGTGCTTCTCGTTCGCGTTGCTTCAAGCGTCAGCAGCAAGTTGTGCTTACGCTCAAACGGTTAACGTGTCGCAAGACGGCAGCGTGCTTGTTTTCTCCGGTGAAATAGGCCCTGCCGCGCTAAACGAGTTTAACGAAGCCCTCAGTTCGGCGCCAACCGTGACAAAGGTCACTTTGGCAAGCCCCGGCGGTTTGGTCGTGCCCGCGATGGAAATCGCTTCGATCGTCCACACGCTCGGCATTTCGACAGAGATTCCCCCCGGCGCCACATGTGCATCGGCGTGCTCGATCATATTTCTCGCCGGAGAGGGTCGACAGGCCTTGGGCCAACTTGGTGTCCACCAGATGTCGGCAGACGGAAGCGGCGCTGTCTCGGGTGTGCAGTTTATCCTAGCGGAAATGCTCGATGCCTTTGAGGATTATGGCGTCGATCGGCGCGTATCGAGGCACATGCTGACGACCCCTCCGGAAGCCATGTACTTCTTTTCGGACTTTGAGCTGACGGAGTATGGGATAAATCGCACTGGTGAGGAAGCAGTTGCCGCCGCCGCGGGCTATGAGGCGCGCCAGACACTACCGTTTACCGACTTCCCCGCACTCGCATACCTTGGCAGCCCGGATCTGATCACTCTACCCGATTTCTCCGGCCGGGATGAATGGGCCCGAAACTTTCGGACGAGGATTCGGGATGGTCTAAGCGCAGGGCCGAACTTCTCAGGCCATTATAGCCTTATCGAAATTGGATGTGGCACATCCTGCAGATTTGCATTCGTTGCCGACGCGCGCAACGGACAGGTGTTCTCTTTCCCGTATGGCGGCGAAGAACAATATGAAATGGAGCTGCTCTACAACATCGACAGCCGCCTTGTGAAAGCAACCTGGATGAAGGATTGGGAAACCTGCATCCAGCAAGACCTTGAGTTCAATGGTGCTGAATTCGTTGTCTTGGGCGAGACGACTTTCCCGAGGGTGAACTTCTGCAATTGATTGAGCGCTGACAATTTCGATGTGTGTACCGTCTTTCCGTCATTGCTCGAGCATGCGGCCGCAGGCTTTTTGACCTCTGTCGCTCAGAAACAGCCTCTAACCGGAACCCTGCCCCATGCCCACGCAATCCACGGCCGAGCGTCTGCTCGCGTCGCTTCATAGCCTATTGTCCGGCGCGATGCCGCCGGGGGCAAAAGTGCTGCGCAATGCGATCCTGCCCGAGAAGGTGCCTGCCTCTGGGGTGGTGATCCTGCGCGACGGCGATCCGGGGGCGCCAGAGGTGTGGCTGTCGCCACCCGGATACTACTACGAACACCGGGCCGAGATCGAAGTGGTGGTCGATGGCACCCCGGCCGCCCGCGATGCAGCCTTTGACGCCCTCCGGCTCGCCATCGGCACGGCGCTTGCCGCTGACCGGACGCTGGGCGGCCTTTGCGACTACGTCACGCCCGAGGCGCCGGAACCGGTGCTGCTGCCGATCGACGGCAACGAGGGCCTGAAGGCGGCGGTGATCCCGGTGATCCTCGCCTACGCCACGACCGACCCACTTCTCTGACCCCACCCCCGAAAGGACTGACCCATGGCTCGCCAGCCCGGCGCGCGGACGCAAGTCGCGTTCGCCTTCGAATCCGTTTACGGCACGCCGCACGCCAGCGGCTATCGCCGGATGCCTTTTGCCACGACGACACTCGGCTCCGAACAGGGGCTCCTGTCGCCCGAACTCCTCGGCTACGGCCGCGATCCGCAGGCGCCGATCCGCGATGCAGTGAATGTGGACGGCGATGTCGTCATTCCGATGGATGCCGAGAACCTGGGCTTCTGGCTGAAGGCGATCTTTGGCCAACCGGTGACGACCGGCACCACGCCCCGGACGCACACATTTCAGTCGGGCGGCTTCACCCTGCCCAGCATGGCGATCGAGACGCAGATGCCCGATGTGCCGCGGTTCGCGATGTATTCCGGCCTCGTCGCCGATCGCATCCAGTGGCAATCGCAGCGCTCCGGACTTCTGACCGCGACGGTCGGCCTGATCGGCCGCGGCGAGGCGGTTGCGGCCACGACGGCCGCCGGAACCCTGACCGATGCCACCCTGCCCTTGCAACGCTTCGGCAATTTCCAAGGATCGATCACGCGGAACGGGGCGGCGCTGGGCAATATCGTCTCGGCGCAGGTGTCCTATGCCAACAACCTCGACCGGATCGAGACCATCCGCAACGACGGACTTCTCGAGGGGCTGGACCCGTCGATGGCCGCCCTCACCGGATCGATCGAAGCCCGCTTTGCCGATCTTACGCTGGTGAACCAGGCGATCGCCGGTGACCCCTGCGAGTTGGTCTTCGCATGGAGCCTGGGCGCAAACGCCTCCCTCACCTTCACCGTGCACGCCGCCTATCTGCCGCGGCCCCGCATCCCGATCAACGGGCCGCAGGGCGTGCAGGCCACCTTCGAATGGCAGGCCGCGCGGGCCACCTCGCCCGCCCGCATGTGCACGGCCGTCCTTGTCAACACGACCGCATCTTACTGATCCCCCCAATCCGGAGCCCTCACATGATCCGCCTGAACCTTTCCCCCGAACCCGCTTGGCTGAACCTCGGTGGTGGTGTGCGCCTGCGGTTGGCGCCGCTCACCTCCGCCCTGATCGGCGCAGCCCGCAGCGATGCGCAAGTTTCGAACCTTCCCGAAGACGCCCCGGCCGATCAGGTGGCCGTCGCTTTGGCCAAAGCGATCGGGTCACTGGCAATCCTCGAATGGGAGGGCGTCGGCAATGCCGAGGGCTATCCCGTACCGCCCACGCCGGACGCTGTGGCCGCGCTTCTCGATCTCTTCCCGCTCTTTCAGCGGTTTCAGACGGATTATGTCGCCAAAGGCCTGATCCTGGCCGAAGAGGGAAACGCCTCCGCGCCCTTGCCGAATGGCACTTCGGCGGGGGCGAAGGCTACTGCGCCGGATGCGTAAAGCCCTGCCCCGCGTGCCCCACTGATCTCCACCGCCCCCGCACCTTTGAAGCCTGGCAAGTCTGGGAACTGGCCCAAGCCCTGCGCGGCCAGTTTCGCGCCATCCCCGGTGGAGTGGTCGGCTGGGACATGACGGCCGCCTTGGCCCTGGCCGAAGCGCTGGGCCTGAACCGGCTGATCGCGGCCGAGCTGCTGCCGCTGATCGAACCCTACGCCGTGCGCGGCATCAACTCCCAAGTGAGAGCCACCCAACATGACGAGACGGGATCATGAGCAGCCGGACTGAACGCCGGGTCTCGGTGCGCCTTGTCGCGACCGGCGGGCAGGCGCTGAAGGCCGAACTGGTCGGCATCGGCCAGGAAGGCGCCCGCGCGCTGACGCTGATCGAGGCAGCGGGGCCCCGTGCGGCGGCCGGGTTGAACGCGGCCGGGGTTTCAGCGGGCGAGGCCATGCGCCAGATGCAGGACCTCGCAGATCGTGCCGCCCGGGCGGCCAGTGCCTTGCGCCAGGCAGGGGCGGTGTCGGGCTCGGTCATGAACACCGTGAACCGTTCGACCGGCGTTTCGGGCGGCATGGCACGCGATGCGGCCGATGTCGCCGCCTATGGCCGGGCACTCGATGACCTGCGCGCCAAGCATAACCCGCTCTTCGCCGTGGTGCGGGAGTATCGATCGACCCTCACCGAGATCCGGCAAGCGCATCGGGTCGGGGCAATCTCGGCCGAGGAGATGACGGCGGCGATTGCCCGCGAACGGCAGGCAACGCTGGCCAGCATCGCGGCGATCAAGGGCCGAACCAACGCGCTGGGCGGGATGAGTAATGCCACGCGCAACGCCAGCCACCGCATGGCGAACCTGTCGTTCCAGCTTCAGGATATTGGCGTGTCCCTCGCAGGCGGCATGAACCCCTTTATGGTCATGGCGCAGCAAGGCAGCCAGATTTCTCAGATTTATGGCTTTGGGAATGGTGGCGTCGGAGCCCTCTTCTGCGATCTGGGTGGCATGGCGCGGACCCTCGGCCAAGGCATCCTGCAAGTCGCAGGGCGCTTTCCGCTGGTGACGGCTGCCGTCGCGCTGGGCTCGGCCGCGATTGCCGGGATGCGGAACGAGATCAACGAGACGACCGGCGCGCAAGTGAGCTTCACGGACGTCGCCCGGGCCGCCTGGCAGGTCTTTGCAGAGAACGTCTATCAGATCGGCAAACCGGTCTTCGACACGATCCGCGGCTGGTGGGACAACGCCGTCGCTTGGGCCGATTGGGCCTGGGAGCGGATTGTCGACGGCGTCATCTGGATGGGCGACCTTGTCATCAACGCCTTCAAGGTCGCAGCCGCGGGCGCCACATATGCCTTCCAGGGCGTGCCGGATGCCGTCGGCGCCCTAGCGGTCGGTGCCGCGAATGCCGTGATCGATGCTGTCAACTGGATGATCGAGAAGGCGCTGGCTGGGATCAACGCCCTGGCCGAAGCGGCCAACGCGGCCCTCGAAGCCGTCGGTCTTGATCCGGCCCTGTCGACGCTGGACCCCGCCACCTTCCGCATCGACAGCGTCGCCAACCCTTACGCGGCGCGGGATGCCGAACGCCGGGCGGCGTTAGCGGCGCAAATCCGCGGCATCGTCTCGGGCTCACCCCTTTCGGAATACTTCAACGATGTCCGCGATCGGGCGCTGCAAATCTCCATCACGCCCGACGACCCGGTTGAGGGTGGCCCGGGCGGAGGCGGTGGGCCTTTGCAGACGGCCGAAGAAGTTGCCGCGGCGGCGGATGTCGCCGCCACCGGCTGGGCGGCGGTCAGCGAAGCACTCTCCACCTATGCCAGTGAGGCCGCCAACTGGGGCGGCAGCGTCGGCGAAGCGATCACATCGGCCTTCCGCGCTGGGGAAGAGGCCGTGGCCGAGTTCGTCCGGACGGGGAAGCTCGACTTCTCCAGCCTCGCGACCTCGATCATCGCCGATCTGGCCAAGATCGCCTTCCGCCGCTTTGTCTTCGGCCCCCTCGCCTCCGCGCTGGGCGGGGTTCTGGGCGGGATCGGCGGGGGCATTGGCGGCGGATCGATTTCAGCCGGGGTCTACCATTCCGGCGGCCGGGTGCCCGGCCCCGCCAGCATGATGATCCCCGCCGCCGCCCTCGCCGCCGCCCCGCGGTTCCACAATGGCGGCGGGATGGGCCTTGGGTCCGACGAATACGCTGCCGTCCTTCTGCGCGGCGAACGCGTCCTTAACCGTGCCGAGACCCGCGCCTGGGAAGGCGGGGCAGGCACAACCGTCAACATCTACGCCCGCGATGCCGAAAGCTTCCGCGCTTCCCGCGCGCAAGTGGCCTCCGACATCGCCCGTGCCGTGGCCTATGGCCGAAGGAGCGGCTGAATGGCGTTTCGCGAGATCAGGTTTCCGGACAGCATCAGCCGGGGCGCAAAGGGCGGGCCGGAACGCCGCACTCGGATTGTCGAACTGGCCTCGGGCGACGAGGAACGCAACGCCTCCTGGGCGAACTCGCGCCGCCGCTATGACGTTTCCTATGGCGTACGCCGGGCCGACGATCTGGCCGCGGTCGTTGCCTTCTTCGAGGCCCGCAGCGGTCGCTTGCACGCATTTCGGTTCAAGGATTGGTCGGACTACAAGTCCTGCTTGCCCTCGGCCATGCCCGCACCCACCGACCAGATCATCGGCACCGGCAACGGCTCGACCACCACCTTTGCCCTGACCAAGACCTATGCCTCCGGCGCACAGTCCTGGGCGCGGGCAATCATCAAGCCAGTCGCTGGCACAGTGACGGTTTCGCTGAACGGGGTGGCGCAAGGATCGGGCTGGTCGGTCAACACGACGACCGGAATCGTCACCTTCGTTGCTCCCCCGGCCACCGGCGCGGTGATCCGGGCCGGGTTCGAATTCGACCTGCCCGTGCGCTTTGACACTGACGAATTGCCCGTCACGCTCGACATCGAACGCACCGGCTCCATCCCCTCCATTCCCCTGATCGAGGTGCGCCGATGACCCCGCCCAAAGACCGCAACACCATGGGCTATGTCGCCTATGTCAGTCTCGCGCTGGCCCTCTCCGCCCAAGGAGGTGCGGCGATCTGGTGGGCCGGGATCATCAACACCCGCGTCGCGATGCTTGAACGGCAGCTCGACGATCTTGCCATGATCCGCCCCGAGCAAATCCGCGATGTGGCCGAAGCGCTGCGCGCGATCGCCGTGATCGAAGAGCGAATGATTCGCCTCGATGAGAACATCGCCCGCATCGGCGCCGCCGTCGGCCGCCTTGAACAACCGGACCGAACCCCATGAAGACCCTGCCCGCAGGTTTCCAGGCGCATCTGGATGAAGGCACCACCACGCTTGCTTGGTGCTGGCGGCTGCAACGCCGGGATGGCGCGGTCTTCGGCTTCACCGATCATGACCGGGTGCTGGTCTTCGCGGGCACCAGTTTCGAACCCGAGACGGGTTTCGCGGCCAGCGAGATCAGAAGCCTGGGCGACCTCTCGGTTGACGCACAGGACGTCCAAGGCGCGCTGCGGTCTGACCGCATCACCGAGACCGATATCGCTGACGGCCTTTGGGACAATGCTGCGGTCGAGGTTTGGCTGGTGAACTGGCAAGCGGTCAGCCAGCGCGTCCTGATGCGCCGCGGCAGCATTGGCGAGATCAGGCGCGGGCGTCATGCCTTCACGGCCGAAGTGCGGGCGCTGGCCCATCTTCTGAACCAGCCCGTCGGCCGGACGTTCCAGTATTTCTGCGACGCGACGCTGGGCGATGCGCGCTGTGGGGTGAACCTGTCGGGGCCACTCTATCGGGGCATGGGGTCGGTCACGGCCACGATCGGCGACCGGCGGTTTACGGTGGCGACTGGCCTCGGGGCGTTTGCCTCGGGCTGGTTCGATTTCGGGGTGGTCGAATGGACCTCCGGCGCCAATGCCGGGCGGCGGGCGGAGGTGGCGAGCCATACCCTCGCCAGCGGCACAGCCACGATCACCCTGATGGAAGCGCCGGTGCGCCCGATCGCCCCGGGTGATGCCTTCGCCATCACCGCAGGCTGCGACAAGCGCCACGCAACCTGCCGCGACCGCTTTGGCAATGCGATCAACTTCCGCGGCTTCCCGTCGATCCCCGGCGACGATCTGGTCACCCGCTACCCGAACGAGACCGACGCCAACTCCGGCGCGCCCCTGCGCCCCCTCGCCGATGGCTGAGACCCGCGCCCCGGCCGATCCCGCCCGGGTGGTGGCGATCGCGGAACGCTGGCTCGGCACCCCCTACCTGCATCAGGCCTCCGCCCGGGGCCTTGGCACCGATTGCCTTGGCCTCGCGCGTGGCATCTGGCGCGACCTGCACTGGGCCGAACCGATCACCCCACCGCCCTACACTCGCGATTGGGGCGAAAGCAGCGGCCGCGAAGTCATGTGGGAAGCCGCCCACGCCTTCCTGATCGAGATCCCCGTGGGCGCGGCTGAACCCGGCGCGCTGATCCTCTTCCGCATGGTCGCGACCAGTCCGGCCAAGCACTGCGGCATCCTCGTGCCAGGCCCCGCCGACCAGCTGGCCCTGATCCACGCCCGCGAGACCACCGGCGTCACGCACGAACCCTTCACCCTGCCCTGGCGCCGTCGCGCCGTGGCGGCTTTCCTCTTTCCAGGCTGATCCCCATGGCAACCATGCTCCTCGCCGCCGCCGGTTCCGCAATCGGCAGCGCCTTCGGTGGCGCGTTTCTCGGTTTCAGCGCGGCCACGATCGGCGGCGCCATCGGGTCGTTCGCGGGTTCGGTCATCGACAGCCTGATCATCGGCTCCCTTGCGCCCGACCAGCGCATCGAGGGCGCCAAGCTGGACGACCTGCGTCTGACCTCGGCCACCGAAGGCGCCGTGATCCCACGTCTCTACGGCACGATGAGGCTGGGCGGGAACATCATCTGGGCGACGGATTTCCGCGAGGAACAGTTCCGCCAGACCCAGGGCGGCGGCAAAGGCGGCGGGCCCAAGGTGGTGACCGAGGGCTATCGGTATTACGCCTCCTTCGCCGTGGCGCTTTGCGAGGGTCCGATCGGCGGCGTCTGTCGCATCTGGGCCGATGGCAAACCCTTCGATGTGCCGGGCGCCGTGATCCGGGTGCATCTTGGGACGGAAAGCCAGATGCCCGATCCCTTCATCGAGGCGAAGGAGGGCGCTGGGCAGGCCCCGGCCTATCGCGGCGTGGCCTACGTCGTCTTCGAGGATCTGGCCCTCGAGACCTTCGGCAACCGTCTTCCGCAACTGTCCTTCGAGGTGATCCGGCCCTCGCCCGATCCGGGCGCGATGGAACGTCTCGTGCGCGCGGTAAACTTGATCCCGTCCGCAGGCGAGTTCGTCTATGCGACCGAGACCGTCACCCGCACCACGGCGGCCCCGGGTGTTTGGGGGTCTTCGGGTGGCAACGGCTCCTCCACCCCGGAGAATGAGAACAGCGTCGAAGGCCTGCCCGATCTGGTGGCCTCGCTGAACCGGATGGACGCCGCGCTGACCGAATGTGAGGCCGTGTCCCTCGTTGTGTCCTGGTTCGGCACGGACCTGCGTGCGGGCAACTGCCAGATCAAGCCGGGCGTGGAATCCGCCACCAAGACCACCACACCGATGATCTGGCGCGTGAATGGCGTGACGCGTACCGGGGCCCATGTCGTCTCCACTGTCGATGGCGGCCCGGCCTATGGCGGCACGCCCACCGATGCGGCGGTGGTGCAGGCCATCCAAGAACTGAAGGCCCGGGGCAAGCGCGTCACCTTTTACCCCTTCATCCTTATGGACATCCCGGCGGCGAACACCCTGCCGAACCCCTACTCGCCGAACGGCACCGCGCCCGGCCAGCCGGTCTATCCCTGGCGCGGCCGGATCACCTGCACCCCCGCGGCAGGCTTCGCGGGCACGGTCGACAAGACGGCGGCAGCAGGGGCGCAGGTTGCGACCTTCTTCGGGTCAGCCGCGCCGGGGCAGTTCGCGGTGTCGGGCACGACGGTCAGCTTCACTGGCAGCGGGAGCGATTGGGGCCTGCGCCGGATGATCCTCCACTATGCCCACCTATGCGCAGCGGCCGGGGGCGTGGACGCCTTCCTGATCGGCACCGAGATGCGCGGGCTGACGCAAATCCGCTCCGGCGCCTCGACCTATCCTGCTGTCACCGCCTTCGTGCAACTGGCCGCCGATGTCAGCGCCATCCTCGGGCCCGGCACCAAGGTCAGCTACGCTGCCGACTGGTCAGAATACTTCGGGCATCAACCGGAAGACGGTTCGGGCGATGTGTTCTTTCAACTCGATCCGCTCTGGGCTTCGCCGCACGTCGATTTCGTGGCGATCGACAACTACCTGCCGCTCTCGGACTGGCGCGATGGCGATGACCACCTTGACGCCCTGGCCGGATGGCAGGGGCCGCAGCAGTCCGCCTATCTGCAAGCCAACATCGAAGGCGGCGAAGGCTACGACTGGTTCTATGCCTCCACGGCCGACAGGATTTCTCAAACGCGGACGGCAATCACCGATGGCGCCGGAAAGCCTTGGGTCTTCCGCCCGAAAGACCTGCGGAACTGGTGGAGCCAGCCGCACATCAACCGCCCTGGCGGCGTTGAAAGCGGCGGGCCGACGGCTTGGGTGCCAGGATCAAAGCCGATCCGGTTCACCGAAGCCGGTGCGCCGTGCGTCGATCGCGGCACGAACCAGCCGAACGTATTCGTCGATCCCAAGTCCTCGGAATCCCTGCTGCCGCATTTCTCGCGCGGCTGGCCAGACGAGTTCATCCAGCGCCGCTATGCCGAAGCCTTGATCGGCTATTGGGCCAACCCGGCCAACAACCCCTCTGCCTCCCTCTATTCCGGCCGCATGATCGAGACGGCCGAAATCGCCCTATGGACATGGGATGCACGCCCCTTCCCGGCCTTCCCAGCCCGTAGCGATGTCTGGTCCGATGCCGAGAATTGGCGGCTGGGGCATTGGCTCACCGGCCGCGCCGGTGCCACGGGCCTCGCCGAACTCGTCGCCGA
>JACSRN010000078.1 GCA_014879735.1 Paracoccaceae bacterium | reverse complement strand
GTGCAGGCGATTCGGCGGCGGGCGGTGCGGGCGCGGCCGGTGCGGGCGCGGTCGGTGGCGGCCCTGGTTCGGGGTCTGCCGCCGGATCGGCGATTTCCGCGGAACCGGCGGCTTCGGCAGGGGCGGCGGCGCGCGGTTCGGCCGGAAAGGAATAGATCGCGGCCCCCCGCGGCGGTGGCGCGGACAGCGCCTCGCGCAGCGCCTCGGCCGTGGCTTCGTTGGCCTCTTCGGGCGAGACCTCGATCTCTTCGTCCAGGCGGCCCGCCATCGCCCGGCCCAGGGCGTCTTCCTCGGCGCCGGCCTCCTCGGTCAGGCCCGAGACATGGCGGACGCCCTGTTCGCGCAGAATCTTCTGCACGCCGCGGATCGTCATGCCCTCGTCATGTAGCAGCCGCTTGATTCCGGTCAGCAAGGCCACATCCGACGGCCGGTAATACCGCCGCCCGCCCGCGCGCTTCACCGGCCGGATCTGCGGAAACCGGCTTTCCCAGAACCGCAGCACATGGGCCGGCGTTTCCAGCACCTCGGCCACCTCCGAGATGGTGCGGAAGGCCTCGGGCGACTTGTCCATCTGCGGACCTACTTCCGCGTACCGGCGGCCACGCGGTCCTTCATCAGATGTGAGGGCCGGAACGTCAGCACGCGCCGGGGCGAGATCGGCACTTCATCGCCGGTCTTGGGGTTGCGGCCGACGCGCGCCGACTTTGCCCGAACCGAGAAGGTCCCGAAAGACGAGATCTTCACCGTCTCGCCGGCCACCAGCGCATCCGACATGTGCTGCAGCACAGCTTCCACCAGATCGGCGGATTCATTGCGGCTAAGTCCGACCTCGCGGAAGACCGCTTCGGTCAAATCCATCCTTGTGAGCGTCTTCTCGGACATCCCGATATCCCCCGGTTTTTCCGGGCAGGATGGGACTTAGGCAATTGCCTTGTCAATATCAAAGGCTTGTGGCGGGCTTTTCAAGCGCGTTTTCAGCCTACCAGCGCAGGACGACGGCCCCCCAGGCCAGCCCGCCGCCGATCGCCTCGGTCACAACCAGATTGCCGGGCAGGATCTGGCCGCGGCTGCGGCCCACCGAAAGCGCCAGGGGAATCGACGCGGCCGAGGTATTGCCATGGTCCTGCACGGTGACGACGACCCGGTCCATCGGCACCTGCATGCGCTTGGCCGTGGCTTCGATGATGCGGATATTGGCCTGATGCGGCACGATCCAGTCGACATCGGCGCCGGAGAGGCCGATCTTGTCCAGCGCGGCATGGGCGGTTTCGGCCAGCTTCTCGACCGCATGGCGAAAGACCTCGCGCCCCTCCATCCGCAGATGGCCGGTGGTGCCGGTCGAAACGCCGCCGTCGACATAGAGGATGTTCTTGTGCCGCCCGTCGGAATGCAGGTCGACCGAGAGGATCCCGCGGTCGTCGATGCTGCCCGCGCTTTCGGCGGCCTCGAGGATCAGGGCGCCGGCCCCGTCACCGAACAGCACGCAGGTGCCCCGGTCGGTCCAGTCCATCAGTCGGCTGAAGGTTTCCGCGCCGATCACCAGCACGCGCCGTGCCTGGCCCGAGACGATCAGCGCATTGGCATTTGCCAGCCCGTAGACAAAGCCGGCGCAGACCGCCTGCACGTCGAAGGCGAAGCCGCGCGTCATCCCCAGCGCCGCCTGCACCATGGTTGCCGCCGAGGGAAAGGTCAGATCGGCGGTCGAGGTGGCGACGATCACCGCGTCGATGTCGTCGGGATCAAGCCCAGCATCGGCCAGTGCCGCCCGGGCCGCCCGGGCCGCCAGATCCGAGGTGGTCTGGCCCTCGGCCGCGAAATGGCGCCGCTCGATCCCCGAGCGGGAGCGGATCCACTCATCCGACGTGTCGACCAGCGACTCGAATTCCGCATTGGGAACAACCCGGTCGGGCAGGTAGTGCCCGACGCCCTTGACCACGGCGCGCAATGTCATTCGGAAGAAACGCTCCCTGTGCCGGCGTCGTTGCCGGGCCCACCCGAAGCGGCATCCTGCCCCGCGGCCTCGAAGGATGCAACCCGCGCCGCGATGCGTTCGGTCAGCCCGGCCTTTGCCAGGCGGTGCGCCAGGCCGATGGCGGCGGCAATTCCGGTCGCATCGGCGCCGCCGTGCGATTTCACCACCGTGCCCTTCAGCCCGAGGAAGACGCCGCCGTTCACCCGCCGCGGGTCGATCCGCCGCTGCAGCCGGCGCAGCGCACGCGCGGCAAGAAGCGCACCCAGCCGCGAGAACACCGTGCTGGTCAGTGCCTGGCGCATCAGCGAAGAGACCAGCCGGGCCGTGCCCTCGGCCGTCTTCAGCGCGACATTGCCGGTGAAGCCGTCGGTCACGATGACATCGACCCGTTCCGACAGGATGTCGGTGCCTTCGACATAGCCGATATAGTCGAACTCGCCAGTGGCGGCATGGCGGGCCAGCAGGCCGTTCGCCTCGTGCAGTTCGGGGCGGCCCTTGTGTTCTTCGGTGCCGACGTTCAGCAACCCGACCCGCGGACGGGCCAGCCCCATGCCGTTTCGGGCATAGGAAACCCCCATCACCGCATATTGCAGCAGGTTCGCCGGATCGGCCTTCACATCGGCGCCCATGTCCAGCATGACGTTCTGCTTGTCGCCGCCGGGCGTCGGGAACAGGCTGGCGATGGCAGGCCGGCCCACGCCCGGCAGCTTGCGCAGCCGCAGCATCGACACCGCCATCAGCGCACCGGTATTGCCGCAGGACACCGCCGCTGCCGCCTCGCCGTCGCGCACCGCCTCGATCGTGGCCCACATCGAGGTGCCCAGACCGTGGCGCATCACCTGGCTGGGCTTGTCCTCCATCGTCACCACGCGGGCGGCGTGGCGCAGCGTCACCCGCTGCGCGAGCGTCCGCTCGTGGGCGAGTAGCGGCTGCAGCACCGATTCGTCGCCATGCAGGATCACGTCCAGATCGGGCAGCCGCGCTATGGATGCAACAAGACCGGCGACAACTGCCGCCGGCCCCTTGTCGCCGCCCATGGCGTCGACCGAAATGACGATGCGCGCGTCCGTGGAGGCCGGATTATGGGTTTGAGAGGCCATTTCCGGTCCGGCGCGGTCGGGCGGCCTACGCCGCGTCTTCGTCGGCGTCAACCTCGCGCGACACCGCCACGACTTCCTTCGAGTCGTAATGGCCGCAGGACGGGCAGACGTGATGCGGGCGCTTCAACTCGCCGCAGGACGGGCATTCATTGGGATTTGCGGCAACCAGCGCATCATGGGCGCGGCGCATGTTGCGGCGCGAGCGGGTGGTGCGGTTCTGCGGAACGGCCATGTCACAACCTCGGGGCTATAGGGGGACAGGCCCCTGATTTCGTTTGCGATTCCATTGCAGCACGCAAGACGGCGCCGCTGCCGGAGCGCAGCTTGAATGAGGCGCGGAACATAACCGGATTCGGCCCGGGCGCAAGCCCCTTTTCGCTTGCGCGATCATTCCGCCTGGTCTTTCGCCTCCTTCGCCACCAGCCCGGCCAGCCCGGCGAAGGGATTGAGGTCGCGGTCGCGCAGCGGGGCCACGCCGGGGGCGGAAAATACCGCCTCGCCCAGGTTCACACCCTTGGCCCGCGGATAGGGCGGCAGTGCCAGCGTCAGCACCTCGGCCGCAACCTCGGGCAGATCCAGCGTGCCGGGCAGGGGTTCCAGGCTGTCGTCCTCGGGCATCTCGACCTCGTCGCCCTCGGGTGGAGCGTAGTGGGCGACATAGCGACGCAGCACCGGCTCTTCGATCCGGGCCGGCACCGGCGCCAGCGAGATGACACAGGATTGCACCACATCGGCGACAAGTTCGCCCTCCAGCCGGAAATCCTCGCGGCCCTCGGGCCGGATCTCGCCGCGAAAGTCGAGCAGGTCGATGGCTTGCAGACCGAGGACCCCGGCCAGGGCCCGGCGCTCATCTGGGCCGGGCTGCCAGTGAAAGCGGGTGGCCTTGCGGTGGGACAATGTGGCGGTACGCAGGCGAAGGGCGGATTCGGTCATGGCTTCGGCGTCTTGTCCTGGAAATCTTGTCGAGCGGCGGTCTGCGTGCCGGGCGGCACGCTCCGTCCGCCTTGAACATAGGGCGTTCATTCTGTTATCCCAAGGGGCAAGGGCCTGGCGGGCCGCAATTGACGACGGACGGAGCAGGAATGGCGGGCACGACAGGTCTGGCGTGGAGCGGTCTTGCCGCGCTGAGGTTCGCCGTGGCGGGCCTTCTTCTTTTGGCGGCGGCCTGTACGGCGGTCTATCGCAACCATGGCTATGTGCCGACCGACGAGGAACTGGCCGCGGTCGAGGTCGGCAAGGACACGCGCGAGACGGTGACGGAAAAGATCGGCCGACCCTCGGCCCAGGGCCTGCTGAACGATGTGGGCTGGTTCTACGTGCAAAGCGAATTCCGCCACTACGGCCCGCTGGAGCCGCAGGAGGTGAAGCGTCAGGTCGTGGCGATCAACTTCACCGAGGGCGGCGTGGTGTCGAACATCGGCCGCTACGGGCTGCAGGACGGCCGGGTCTTCGAGATCTCGCGGCGGGTGACGGCGACCAACATCAAGGGCGCCACTTTCATCGGCCAGTTGCTGGGCAGCATCGGCCGCTTCAATGCCGGTGAACTTCTGGGTGAGTGACGGCACCCGATAGGAGGCTGTCATGATACCGCTGGAACGGGGATCGCTGCGCGCACGCCTGGGTGACGGTGCCGAGGACCGGGCGCGCATTCTGGCGCTGCGCGCTACGGCGTTTCCGCATCGGGACGGTTCGGCGGAGATCTGGGAGACGCTGGACGAGGCCTGCCGGCATGTGATGGTGGAGGGTGAGGGCGGCGCGCTGCTGGCGACGTTCCGCGTGCTGGAAATGGCCAGCGGCCGCGACCTGCCGCACAGCTATTGCGCGCGCCACTACGATCTGGCGCCCCTTGCCGGCTATTCCCGCCCGCTGGCCGAGATGGGGCGGTTCTGCCTTGCCGCACCGCCCGGGGCCCTGGCGGCCGATGCGTTGCGGCTGGGCTGGGCGGCGATGGCGCGGCTGGTCGATTCCTGCGGTGCCGGGCTGGTGCTGGGCTGCACCTCTTTCCCCGGGGCCGACTGGTGGCCGCATCGCGCGGCGCTGGCGCTGCTGGCGCAGGATCACCTCGGCCCGGCCGGACTGCGGCCGGGGCTGCGGGCGGCAGAGGTCGTGGCCTATCCCCGCCTTGCCGGCGCGCCGGGCGACCGTCGCGTGGCGCTGGCCGGGCTGCCCTCGCTTCTGCGCAGCTATCTGGCGATGGGGGCCTGGGTCAGCGACCATGCGGTCGTGGACCGCCAGCTTGACACGCTGCATGTCCTGACCTGCCTGCCGGTGGAGCGCGTGCCCCCGGCCCGGGCGATGAGCCTGCGCGCCCTGGCGGCGCTGCCGATGCGCGCACCGGCCGTCATCGCCCGATCCGCCGCGGCCTGCTGAAACAGCGATCGCCCCGCCCAGGCGGCCATTGCGGCTGGGGCGGATATTGCGGCTGGGGCGGGCGCCGGCGCTGGCGCGCCGGGGCCGCGGATCTCAGGTCCGGGCGCGGCGGCCGCCGCGGCGGCCACCCGCCGCCTGAACGGCGGCGGCCGAAGCCTCGGCAAAGGTCTGGCCCGTGCCCACCGCCTCGATCACCTTGGAAAAGCGGATCCATTCGCCGCCGTTGGCATCGTGGTTCATCAGGAAGTTTGCGGCGCGGATCGCCTCCATCTCCTGCTGGCGCACCGGGTTCATGATGGCAGAGGTCATGCCGGCGCAGATCGCCATCGGCAGGAAGGCGCCATTGATGCCATGGCGGTGCGGCAGCCCGAACGAGATGTTCGACGCGCCGCAGGTGGTGTTCACGCCCAGCTCATCGCGCAGCCGGCGGACCAGCGTGAAGACCTGCTGGCCGGCAGAGGCCATGGCGCCAACCGGCATCACCAGCGGGTCGACCACGATGTCATGCGCGGGAATGCCGAAATCGGCCGCGCGCTGCACGATCTTCTTTGCCACCGCAAAGCGCACATCGGGATCGGGCGAAATGCCGGTGTCGTCGTTGGAAATCGCCACCACCGGCACGTTGTATTTCTTGACCAGCGGCAGCACCAGTTCCAGCCGCTCTTCCTCGCCCGTGACCGAGTTCAGCAGCGGCCGGCCCTCGCAGGCCGCAAGGCCCGCCTCCAGGGCGGCGGGCACGGAACTGTCGATGCACAGCGGTACTTCGACCGTCGCTTGGACGATCTCGATCAGCGCCTTCATCAGGGGCGGCTCGACAAAGTTGTTGTCGGCATAGCGCGGGTCCTTCGCCATCATGTTGGTGAAGACCGCGCCCGAGTTCACGTCCAGAACAGTTGCCCCGCAGGCCACCTGTTCCAATGCGTCGCGGATGACGGTTTCGAAATTGCCGGCCTCCAGCTCGGCCGCCAGTTTCTTGCGGCCCGTCGGGTTGATCCGTTCGCCAATGACGCAGAAGGGCTCATCGAAGCCGATGACCACGGTTTTCGTTTTGGATTCAATGACGGTACGGGTCATGGTTCAACCTTTGTGAGAAGTTCGTGCCGCTCAGGCGGCTTTGGCCGGCTTGCCCGAGGCGCCGCCATTGGCAGTCACCCATTCGGCATTGGTCTTGATACCGCCCAGCGGGAAGAAATGCACCTGTTCGATCCCGAAGCCGGGGTTGGCCGCCTTGTGCGCCGCCAGGTCGGCGATGAATTCGGTCGGCTCATAGGGCAGCAGCAGCTTGGTCACGTCGAGCGCGCGTTTCTGCAGCACCTTGAGCGAGGGGCCGACACCGCAGGCGATGGCGAACTTGATCAGGGTCTGCAGCTTGGCAGGGCCCGCGACGCCGATGTGGACGGGAAGTGCGATGCCCTCCGCCGCCAGCCGGTTCACCCAGTCGATCACCGGCTTTGCCTCGAAGCAGAACTGGGTGGCCATGGCCATCTTCGCATCCGTGCGTTCCGCGAAGGCCGATTTCCAGCGCGCGGCCTCCATCACCATGCGGTCGCTGCCATCGGGATCGATGTCCTTGTTGCCCTCGGGGTGGCCTGCGACATGCAGCCGGGCGAAGCCATCGAAGGCGCCCGATTCCAGAAGCTGCATCGAGGTGGAATATTCACCCGCCGGCTGGGCCACGCCGCCGGCCAGGATCAGGCCCTGGGTCACGCCCACGTCCTTGTAGCGCGCCACCCAGTCGAGCAGCGTCGCCTTGTCGCGGATGATCCGCGCCGGAAAATGCGGCATCACGCCATAGCCCTCGGCGCCGATGCGCTTTGCCGTGGCCACCATGTCCTCGATCGGCGTGCCCTCGATATGGGCGATGTAGACGCGCGTGCCGAGCGGCAGAAGCGCGCGGAAATCGTCGATCTTTTCGGCGGTGCGCGGCATCACCTCGATCGAGTAGCCCTTCAGGAAGGCCTCGACCGCGGCCGAGGCACCGGCGGGCGCCGTGTCGGTGGTGGTCTTGCGGAACGGGAACAGCGCCATCAGTCGCTCCTTCAATGTCATCTCAGGCTTTCGCCCAGCCATCGTTGTCGATCAGCGCCTTCAGCCGCGCTGCATCGTAATCCGTCTCCAGCCGCGCGGCAGTGTCGCGGGCGATCTGGTCGGGATCGCCCTCGACCTCAACCGGGGTGCTCTTGCGCCATTCCGCCAGATAGCTGTCGGTATCGCGGGCGCCGGCCTTCATGGCGGCGCGGTCGATCGACTGCTCGAACCGTTCGGTCAGTTGCACCTTGGACCCGCGCCGGCCCTTGCCCACGATCACCTGGGCGGGGATGTCTCTCCAGTAGACGATGGTGACTTCGGGCATGGGCTGATTCCGGCGATTGTGCTGACAGATTAGATATGCGGCCTTCCCCGACATGCGAGGTCGGATTTCGACACGGCGCACGCAGGATGCGACCCGGCCGCGCGCCGCCCCGCAATAGCCGGTCTGCCGCGGCCGCGCAGCCCCCGGCGGCGCCAGGCTGGATGAAACCTTCTCATGGTCTTGATGAGAATCTTCGATCAGGGGTGCGGGAAGGGGCGCGGGCCCGCCCGTCTTGCGCCCTTGCGCCGGGGGGGGATCGCGACTACCTTTGCCGCAACCACATATGGAGGGCGGCCATGACGCCCGAGCGTCCCCTTGGGGAGGACGCGCTGTCTTCGCAGGTCGAACCGTCTGGCGATGGTTCCCACGGGGGCGGATCGTCACCCCCGGTGCCCGGGGGACCGGCGCTTTATGCAGCGCTGGACCTCGGCACCAATTCGTGCCGGATGCTGATTGCCCAACCCAGGGGCAGTCAGTTTCTGGTCACGGACAGTTTTTCCAAGACCGTGCAACTTGGCGCGGGGCTCGAGGCATCGGGAAAGCTGAGCCGTGCCTCGATGACACGTACCATCCAGGCCCTGCGCATCTGCCAGAAGAAGATCGAGAAGCACGGCGTCACCCGGATGCGGCTGGTCGCGACCGAGGCCTGCCGCCGGGCGCGCAACGCCCGCGACTTCATGCGCCAGGTGCGTCGCGAAACCGGGCTGGCACTGGAAATCATCCCGCCCGAGGAAGAGGCGCGGCTGGCAGTCATCTCTTGCGCGCCGCTCGTCTCGCCCCGGACCGAACAGCTGCTTGTCGTCGACATTGGCGGCGGTTCGACCGAACTGGTCTGGATCGACCTGTCGCGGGTTGCCCCCGAGGCGCGGCCGCGCGCCATCCTGCAGTTGCGCATGGGCGAGGGCGATGCCGGATGCGGCGCCCGGGTGGTGGACTGGATCAGCGTCAAGCTGGGGGTGGCCACGCTGAAGGACCAGTTCGGCGATGTCGAGGATGATGCCGCGCGGTTCGCGCTGATGAGCTGGTTCTTCGAGGAACAGCTTGCCGCCTTCAGCCCCTACCACGCCCAGGCGCCGCGCGAGGGGTTCCAGATCATCGGCACATCGGGCACCGTCACCACGGTTGCCGCCTCGTGGCTTGGACTGCGCCGCTATGACCGCGGCAAGGTCGACGGGCTGCAGATGACCAGCGTGCAGATCGATGGCGTGATCCGCGAATATCTCAGCCTCGGCCCCGAAGGCCGCCGCACCGATCCGCGCATCGGCCGCGACCGGCACACGCTGATCATGTCGGGCGCGGCGATCCTGCAGGCGCTGATGCGGATCTGGCCCACCGATCGGTTGTCGGTTGCCGACCGCGGCCTGCGCGAAGGGCTGCTCTATGCACAGATGAGCGCCGATGGCGTTCTGGAAGAAGGACCGATCCAGTGACGAAACCGCCCACCGGCAACAACACCTCGGGTCGCGGCAGCCGCGACCTGCGGGTGAAGGTCAAGACCGCGAAGGGGCGGAAACTGTCGTCGACGCTCTGGCTGGAGCGGCAGTTGAACGACCCCTATGTCCAGCGGGCAAAACGCGAGGGCTATCGCGGCCGCGCGGCGTTCAAGATCATGGAACTGGACGACCGCTACGGCTTTCTGAAGCCAGGCGCCCGGGTGGTCGACCTGGGCTGTGCGCCGGGGGGGTGGTGCCAGGTGGCGGTGCCGCGGGTGAATGCGCTGGGGGAAAACCCGAAAAAGCCGCAGGGCCGCATTCTGGGCATCGACCTGCAGGAGGTGGAACCGATCGCCGGGGTGGAGCTGCATCAGCTCGATTTCCTTGCCGAGGGTGCCGATGACCGGGTGAAGGACTGGCTGGGCGGCCGCGCCGATGTGGTGATGAGCGACATGGCCGCCGCATCCTCGGGGCACAAGGGCACCGATCACCTGCGTATCGTGGCGCTGATCGAGGCGGCGCTTGCCTTCGCCTATGACGTGCTGGAAGACGGCGGCACCTTCGTGACCAAGGTGCTGGCCGGCGGTGCGGAAAACCACATGCAGGCCGAGCTGAAGAAGAATTTCACCAAGGTGGCCAATGTAAAGCCGCCCTCCAGCCGGCAGGACAGCTCCGAGAAATTCGTGGTGGCGATGGGCTATCGCGGCCGCGCGACACCGCCCGGGGACGGGCGGGAGGATGGTCAGCCGCAAGGCTGGAGGGCTGGGGACGGCGGCGCGGAAAACGGCGGGGCGGCCGGTTAGGCCGCGCGGCGGGGTCGCGCGGCCCCTCGGCGAGCCGCTGCGGCATCTGTCCCCGGCGGGCCAGGCCGCCGCGGCGCCTGCCAGAGCGTCCGAACGAAAAAGGCGCCCCGCGGGGCGCCTCTTTCAGTTCTGTCCGCGCGATCCGTCCGGCGGCCTCAGCCGCCCCAGCTGCGGATCGCGCCGCAATCCATATGAACGAAGTTCGACCGCGAGTAACGCCCGACGCCGCCGGCGGCACAGGCCGAGGCCGCCTTGGCCATCTGCCCGACCGAGCGCGATTTCAGCCGCAAGTCGGCCGCCATGCCCTTCATGTGCAGCGAATTCTTGGCCACGCCCCCCGATTTCGAACGCAGCATGGCATTGGTCTTCGGGCTGCGATACCCCGACAGCAGCATATAGGGCTCGTTCACGTCCATCAGCCGATGGGCCGCGGCCATGATGTCGAAATTGCGGGCATCCATCTTTGCCACGTCATCGGTGCGCCAATCGCGCATGAAGTGGTTCACTTCTTTCAGGACGTCGGGGATATATTCGCCCTCGATCCAGTATATCGTGTCGATGCTTTCGCCGGTGCGGCCCGAATACATCCGGATGCGCCGGATGTCGCCCGCGCCGCGCAGCAGGCCGAATGCGTTCGAGTAGGTGGGTGCGGCAACAACCGCGGCTGCGGCGAAGATACCCAGAATCCCACGCCGCGAAAAACCGTTCGTTCCGATGTTCGTCATGTGACGCCTGTCCCGTTTCAGTCTTCGACTGCCTGATGCGGCAGCTCTTTCGCACGTTCTTCCCCGGTGCGCCATTCTTATGGCACGTCACGATTCGAAGCCCAAGCGGAACTTTCTGCCCATTGGCGAGTATGGCTTTCCATAGGCAAATATTTGCTGAATTCGCGGCAGGGTCAGGCTGCGTTGCGCCGATGCAACGCCGCGCGGAAAAGCGCGGGGCGGGGCGGCGGCCAGACGCATTTGTCCCGCAATCTGAGGGGATTGTGAATGGACAGCGGCGGGCGATTCCCGCAATCGTTAATGCAACAGTCGATTTTTCGGCATTTTTCAGAGGTTTCCCATGCCCGCCCCTGACCATTTCCGCATCGTCGACCGCGCGGCGATTCGTCGCCCCCTGGCAACGGCGGCGCTGGCACTGGCGCTGGTCCTTGGCGCTGGCACCGGCCTGCGTGCCAGCAGCGAGCCCTCGCTTGCCGTCTTTTCACCCTTCCTGCAGGCGCTGGCGGCCGAGGCCTCGCAGGATGAGGGCATCGCCGCGTGGTACCGGCAGACCGGCTATCGTCCGGTCTGGACCTCGGCCGCCGATGCCGCCCGGCGCGAGGCGCTGTTCTCGTCGCTGGCCGCAGCCGCCGACCACGGGCTGCCGGCGGCGCGCTACGATGCCGGCGGGCTGCGTGCGGCCTTCGCCGCGGCCGTGACCGAGGCCGACCTTGCCCGGCTCGAGGTTGCGATGACGCGGGCCTATCTGACCTGGGCGCGCGACCTGACCTCGGGGATGCTGGATCCGAAGACCATCGACCAGACCATCGTGCGCGCGATCGAGCGGCCCGATCCGCTGGCGCTGATGGCGGCGGTGGCCGGCGACAATCCCGAAGGTGCCATGGCGGCGCTGCTGCCGAAATCCAATGCCTATGCCCAGCTGATGATGGCCAAGTTCGCGCTGGAAGAGGCGATGGCGACCGGCGGCTGGGGCAATCCGGTTCCCGGTGGCGGCGCCATCGGGCCGGGGCAGAGCGGCCAGCGTGTGGTGGCGCTGCGCGACCGGCTGATCGCCATGGGCTATCTCGCGCCCACCGCGACGCGCGATTATGACCGCAGCATCGAGGCCGCCGTCATGGCCGTCCAGTCGGCCCACGGGCTGGGCGCCGATGGCATCGCCAATGCCGCCACCCTGGCGGAGATCAACACCCCGCCCGAAGAGCGGCTGAAATCGGTGATCGTCGCCATGGAGCGCGAGCGCTGGATGGATATCGACAGGTCCGGCCGCATCGTCTGGGTCAACCTGCCCGACATGACCGCCAAGATTATCGACGATGGCCAGGTGACGCTGCGCACCCGTTCCGTCATCGGGCGCGAGGACATGGACCGCCGCACGCCGGAATTCTCGGATGTGATGGAGCATATGGTGGTTAACCCCAGCTGGGGTGTGCCGCGCTCGATCACCGTCAAGGAATACCTGCCGCTGCTGCAGCGCAACCGCAATGCCGTCAGCTATCTGCAGGTGGTGGATTCCAACGGCCGGGTGGTGCCGCGCGGCGCGGTGAACTTTGCCGCCTATTCGGCCAAGACCTTCCCCTTCTCGCTGCGCCAGCCGCCCTCGGACGGCAATGCGCTGGGAAAGGTGAAGTTCATGTTCCCCAATCCCTACAACATCTACCTGCATGACACGCCGGCCAAGGCGCTTTTCGCGCAGGACCGGCGGGCCTATTCGCATGGCTGCATCCGTCTGGCCGACCCGTTCGACTTTGCCCATGCGCTGTTGTCGGTGCAGTCGACCGCCGTCGAGGAGGAGTTCAACGGCTATCTGAAGACCGGCCAGGAAAGCGCGGTAAAGTTCCTGCAGACGATTCCGGTCCACCTGGTCTATTTCACCGCCTATCCCGAAGGCCGCGGCCGCATCGCCTATCGCAAGGACGTCTATGGGCGCGATGCGATGATCTGGCAGGCGCTGGCCGATGCCGGGGTGGCTTTGTAGAACGTTTCGCGCTAGATCCCCGCGCAGCACCTGCCGGAGGCCCGAATGTCGCACAGCATCCGCGAAATCGCCGAATCCCTCGGTGCGGCGGCCGAGGGCGATCTGGATTTGCGCGTCGTCGGTGCCGCCGAGCCGCAGGCCGCAGGGCCGGACCAGATCGCGTTGGCGATGGATCCGCGCTATGGCGAGGGCATTGCCCGGGGCAAGGCACGGGCCGCGCTGCTCTGGCCGGGGGCCGATTGGCGCGGCATGGGGCTGAAGGCCGCGATCTTTGCGCCGCGCGGGCGGCTGGCCATGGCAGGGCTGACCACGATGCTGGACCCCGGCCCCGAGATCTGGCCCGGAATCCATCCGCATGCCGCCGTCGACCCCTCGGCCGAGATCGGCGAGGGCGCGGCCATCGGCCCCTTCGTGGTGATCGGCCGCGGCGTCCGCATCGGGCCGCATGCCCGGATCGCCAGCCATGTCTCGATTGCCGAGGGCGCGCGGATCGGCGCCGATGCGCTGATCCTGCCGGGCGCGCGCATCGGTGCCCGTGTCACCATCGGCGACCGCTTCCTCTGCCATCCCGGTGCGGTGATCGGCTCCGACGGGTTCTCCTTCGTGACACCCGAAAGGTCTGGGGTCGAGGAAATCCGCACAACTCTTGGACAGCGCGGGGAAATCCGGCCGCAGGGCTGGACGCGCATCCATTCGCTGGGCGCCGTCACCCTGGGCAATGATGTTGAGATCGGCGCCAATTGCGCCATCGACCGCGGCACGATCCGCGACACCCGGATCGGCGATGGCACCAAGCTCGACAACCTCGTCCACATCGGCCACAACGTCGAGGTCGGGCGCGACTGCCTGCTGTGCGGCCAGGTCGGCATCGCCGGATCCTCGCGCATCGGCGACCGGGTGGTGCTGGCGGGGCAATGCGGCGTGAACGACAACATCTTTGTCGGCGACGATGTGATTGCCGGCGGAGGCACCAAGATCTTCACCAATGCGCCGGCCGGCCGGGTGCTGCTGGGCTATCCGGCGGTGAAGATGGAGACGCATGTGGAGATCCAGAAGGCGTTGCGCCGCCTGCCGCGGCTGGCGGCCCGGGTGGCGGTGCTGGAGCGCAAGGCCGGCGGCGCCGAAGGAGTTGAGGACTAGACCATGGACGAGGTGCGCGAGCAGGTGATTGCCATTCTGGCCCGACAGGCCCTGCTATCGCCCGAGGACGTCAAGCCCGACGACTCGCCCGATAGCCTGGGCCTGGACAGCCTGGGCCTGGTCGAGGCGATCTTCGCCATCGAAGAGAGCTTCGGCGTGACGGTGCCCTTCTCGCCCAACGAACCCGTGGCGGGGCAGGGGTTCGACGTCTCGTCCGTCGACCGCATCATTGCCGAGGTGGAACGCCTGATCGCCGCGACCGGCAGATGAAGCGGGTGGTGCTGACCGGCGCGGGCACGGTGAATGCGCTGGCGACGGGAATGCCCGGAACGCTGGCGGCGCTGGCCGCCGGGCAGTCCGGCATTGGTCCGCTGGACTTTCGCGATGTCCGGCGGCTGTCGGTGCAGATCGGCGCGCAGGTAAAGGGCTGGGACGAAAGCCGCTTCTCGCCGCGCGAGGCCGCGCTTTACGACCGATTCACCCAATTTGCCGTGACCGCCGCCGCCGAGGCCCTGGCGATGGCCGGCCCCGGCGCGGGCGCCGGTGCGGGGGTGATCGTCGGCTCGGCCGCCGGCGGGATCGCCACCTGGGAAGACAGCTACCGCGCGGTCTATGCCGAGGGAAAATCCCGGGTGCCGCCGCTGACGGTGCCGCGGCTGATGCTGAACGCCGCCGCCTCGCATATCGCGATCCGCCACGGGCTGCGCGGGCCTGCCTTCGCCGTGTCCTCGGCCTGTGCCAGCGCCAACCATGCCATCGGCCTGGCCTTCCGCATGGTGCGCGACGGGGTGGCGCCGGCCATGCTGGCGGGGGGGGCCGAGGCAATGCTCTGCTTTGGCGGCGTGAAGGCCTGGGAAGGGTTGCGCGTGCTGTCGCCCGACGGCTGCCGGCCGTTCGATCTGCGCCGCAACGGCATGGTGATGGGCGAAGGCGCGGCGATCTTCGTGCTGGAGGATGCCGCCCGCGCCCGCGCCCGCGGGGCCGTGGCGCTGGCCGAGGTGGCGGGTTTCGGCATGACGGCCGATGCCGGCGACATCGTCGTGCCCTCGGCCGAGGGCGCGGCCGCGGCCATGCGCGAGGCGCTGGCCGAGGCCGCCATGGCACCGGGCGAGGTGGGTTATGTCAATGCCCACGGCACCGGCACCCAGGTCAACGACCGGACCGAGGTCGCGGCGATCCGCGCCGTCTTCGGCCCGGCGGCGGCGGGGCTGATGGTCGGCTCGACAAAGGCCGCGCATGGCCATGCCATCGGCGCGACCGGGGCGCTGGAGGTGATCGCCTGCCTTTCGGCCCTGCGCGACGGCATCGTGCCGCCGACGCTGAACCTGACCACGCCCGACCCCGATTGCGACCTGGATCATGTGCCGCTGACGGCACGCCGCGCCCGGGTGGGCGCGGCGCTGTCGAATTCCTTCGCCTTTGGCGGGCTGAATGCGGTGCTGGCGCTGCGTGCGGCCTGATTGCCGGGGGCCGGCCCCCGGCGCGACGGGCTGACCGCGCGGCCAGGCCGGCGGCCTCGGCCGGATCAGTCCTTCGGCGCTTCTTCCGCCGGGGCTTCGGCGGCGGCCTTGGCTGCCGCGGCATCGGCGGTCTTGTTGGCTGCGGCCACGGCGTCATAGCCGGCGGTGAAACCCTTGAGCGAGGCGGTCAGCTCCACCGGCTGATCGGGGGCGACGAAGGGAACGATGGTGATCTTCGCCTCGTTGCCCTTCTTCAGCATCGCCACCTCTTCGGCGGTGAAGCCCAGGCGCGCGACACAGCCGATCTGTGTACAGACGGTGAAGGGATAGGCGCGCGGTTTGTTGCCGTCGACGATCAGTTGCAGGCCGGCCGTCAGCAGGGTTTCCAGCGGCGCGATCACGGTGGCGCCGCCCACGGCCGGGCCGGGTGCGCCCTCGGGCATGTTGAAAACCGACAGTTCCGCGACCGAATTGCCGTCGCTGTCGCGCAGCAGCATGTAAAGCTGGCAGGGGTCGCTGCCGTTGCCGGATTTGACGCAGCGCTGCGACCAGGCCTCGAAGGCGCCGGCGGTATAGGTCTGGCCGGGTTCGGCGGTCTCGGCCGTCAGATCGGCTGGCGCAACCTCGACCCCCATCGACAGATCGGTGCCGGGGACGGCAGCGTCATCGGCGGGTGCCACCGTGCCTTCGGCCGGCGGCGTCGTGGCCTCCTGCGCCAGGGCCGGCAGGGCGGTGCCGAGCGCAATCAGCAGTGCGGCAAGCGAAATCCGCGATTTCAACATCTGACAAAGGTCCTTCAATCGTTGAATGGCCGGGGCCAGCGGCCCGCGTCGCCGCGTCCTTAACATGGGGCAGGAAGCCTGTCAGGTGCCAATTGCGCGAGCGGCGGGCCCTTGCCGGAGCGCTGCTGCCGTGCCCCCGCAGCGCGGGCGGAATGATCTTTGCGGCACGGGTCAAAAAAGATCAAAGGGCCGGAAGACCGGCCCCTTGCCCTGCGCCTTTGGCGCAACATTTTTTGCTCCCTGTCGGACTGGCCGACTTCACTGCGCCGGACGCTACGTTGGTTTCACGACTGCGTCAACGGCTTTCTTCCTGCTGGCACGAGATATGAAAGCGAAGGGAAACCATGACTTTGCGGGATAGAGTTCCCGCGGGCGGCATGGCGGCGGATGTCTCTGGTCGCGCGGACACAAGACTGTATGGTACGAATGTGGAAACGGATACAGGGGGCGCGACGGTGACGACCGAGGGGGCGATCTTCGTGGGTGGCGGGGGCGAGGGCTATGGCCTGCCGCAGGACCTGCTGCTCAAATACGGCAACCGCCACGGGCTGATCGCGGGTGCAACCGGAACCGGCAAGACCGTGACGCTGCAGACGCTGGCCGAGAGCTTTTCGGAAGCCGGGGTGCCGGTCTTCCTGTCGGATGTGAAGGGCGATCTGTCGGGCATCTGCCAGGCGGGTACGCCGCAAGGCAAGCAGGCCGAGGCCTTTGCCGCGCGTGCCGCGACCATCGGCTGGACGCTGCGGTCGCGCGCTTTCCCGGCGATCTTCTGGGATCTGTTCGGAGAGAAGGGCCACCCAGTCCGCACCACCGTGGCAGAGATGGGGCCGCTGCTGCTGTCGCGGCTGCTGGAATTGTCCGAGCCGCAGGAGGGCGTGCTGAACGTGGCGTTCCGGCTGTCTGACGAAGAGCGCCTGCCGTTGCTGGATCTGAAGGATCTGCAGGGGCTGCTGACCTTCGTGGCGCAGAATGCCGAGGCGATTTCGGCCCGCTACGGTCTGGTCTCGAAGGAATCGGTCGGCGCGATCCAGCGGCGGCTGCTGGTGCTGGAGAACGAGGGCGGGGCGCGGCTGTTCGGCGAGCCGGCGCTGGATCTGGCCGATCTGATGCGCGTCGACGACCGGGGCGAGGGAGTGATCTCGATCCTGGCCTCCGACCGGCTGATGAATTCGCCGCGGCTTTACGCCACCTTCCTGCTGTGGCTCCTGTCGGAACTGTTCGAGACCCTGCCCGAGGTGGGCGACCCCGAGAAGCCGCGGCTGGTCTTCTTCTTCGACGAGGCGCATCTGCTGTTCGACGATGCGCCGAAGGCGCTGATCGGCAAGGTGGAGCAGGTGGCGCGGCTGATCCGGTCCAAGGGCGTGGGGGTTTATTTCGTTACCCAGAACCCGGCCGACGTGCCCGATGACGTGCTGGGCCAGCTGGGCAACCGCGTGCAGCACGCGCTGCGCGCCTTTACCGCGAAGGACCAGAAGGATCTGCGGCTGGCGGCGGAAACCTATCGGCCCAATCCGCGCTTTGCCATCGAAGAGGCGATCCGCGATGTCGGCACCGGCGAGGCCGTGACCTCGTTTCTGGAGCACAAGGGCATTCCCGGCATGGCCGAGCGCACGCTGGTCCGCCCGCCGATGAGCCGGCTTGGTCCGGCCGATGACGCCATACGGGCGGCCGCGGTGGCGGCCTCGCCCGTTGGTGGGAAATACGACCGCGCCATCGACCGCGAAAGCGCCTGGGAGATACTGAAGGCCCGGGCAGAACGCGCCGCAGCCGAGGCTGCGCGCGATGCCGATGCCGCGGGCCGGGCGACCGGCGGCGGCGACGATGACGATGACGACGGCCTTTCCCATGCCCGCCGCTATGACGGCGGCCGGGCGCAGACGACAACCCGCCGCACGACCGCACCGAAACCCACGCGCAGCAGCCGGTCGGATTCGGTGACGGAGGCTTTCGCGAAGAGCTTTGCCCGCCAACTGGGTTCGAAAAGCGGGCAGGCCGTGGTGCGCGGCATTTTCGGGACGCTGTTTGGCAAGCGCTGAGCCATGAAGACCCCCGGGGACGGTCCCGTCCCGGACCGGCCGGCCCGGCGTCGGGCTGCTAGCCGGTCACTGGCGGCAGCGGCCGCAGTTTCAGCCGGGTGATGCGGTTTTCTCGCCGCTGCAGCACCTCGAAGCGGAAGCCGTGGAAGCTGAAGACCTGACCCTCGGTCGGGATGGTCTGTGCCTCGTGGATGACAAGCCCGGCGATGGTGTTCGCCTCGTCGTCGGGCAATTGCCAGTCCATCGCGCGGTTCAGGTCGCGGATCGTCATGGCACCGTCGATCAGGAAGGATCCGTCCGCTCCGCGCTGCACCCCGCCATCGCGCGACACCTTGTCGAATTCGTCGGTGATGTCGCCGACGATTTCCTCGAGAATGTCCTCCAGCGTGATCAGCCCGCGCAGCCCGCCGTATTCGTCCACGACCAGCGCGAAATGGGTCCGCCGGGCAAGGAATTCGCGCATCTGTTCGTCGAGCGAGGTGGTCTCGGGCACGAAATAGGGCTTCATCGCGACGCGGGCGATGTCCAGCGCTGCCAGCCCCTGGCCCTGGCCGTCCGCGGCGCGGACCAGCCGGTCGACCTCGCGCAGCAGATCCTTGGCATGGACCACGCCGAGGATGTTTTCCTCGTCGCCGCGAAAGACCGGCAGCCGGGTGTGCGACGAGCCCAGCACCTGGGTCAGGATGGCGCCGGGCGGCTGGTCGGCGTCGATCATCTCGATCTCGCGGCGGTGGCGCATGATCTCGTCAACCGTGCGGTGCACCAGGTCGAGCGCGCCAAGCAGGCGGTCGCGGTCGGCCTTCTCGACGGCGCCCTCGGAATGACCAAACGCGATGGCGCCGGCGATTTCCTGGCGCAGCGCCAGCATGTTGCCCTCGGGGTTGCCCTTCACCCCCAGCAGCCGCAGCATCCCCCGCACCACGACGCGCACCCCGCCCACAACCGGCGAGAACAGCGCGATCAGCACCCGGATCGCGGGGGCAACCCGGGTGGCCACCGTCTCGGGAGAGGTGATCGCCAGGGTTTTCGGCATCACCTCGCCGAAGATCAGCACCAGAACCGTCATCGCCATCGTGGCCAGCGCCACCCCCGAATCGCCGAACAGCCGGGTCAGGGCGGCGGTGGCCAGCGCGGCGGCCATGATGTTGACCACGTTGTTGCCAAGCAGCAGCGCGCCGATCATCCGTTCGCGGTCCTCGGTGATCTGCAATGCCGCCACCGCCCCGCGCGAGCCTTTTTCGGCCTGGGCGGTCAGCTTGGCGCGCGACGCTGCTGTCAGCGCCGTCTCCGAGCCGGAGAAGAATGCCGAGGCGGCGATCAGCGCCAGAACGGCGACGGTGGTGATCCAGAAGGCGGTATCCATGGGCCTTTCACGGGGTTGCCCGGTCCTCTATGCCTGCGGAGGGCGGCGTTTCGCAAGCGGATGATGCGTCAGCACCAGATCCTTCAGGTGCTCGTCAAGGACATGGGTGTAGATTTCCGTCGTCGCCACATCGGCATGGCCCAGCAGCGACTGGATTACCCGCAGATCGGCGCCGCCGGCCAGAAGATGCGTGGCGAAGGCATGGCGCAGCACATGCGGCGTGACCCGGGCGGGATCGACGCCCGCCGCCAGCGCGATGGCCTTGATCAGGGCAAAGAACGCCTGGCGCGTAAGGTGGCCTGCCGCACCGGGGCCGGGAAACAGCGCCTTGGGGGCCGGACGGCCCGCCTTGCGCCGGGTGTCTGCCCCGGCGTCGAGATCGGCCAGCCAGTCGGCCACCGCGGCGCGGGCGGGGGGCGACAGCGGAACCATGCGTTCCCGGCCGCCCTTGCCACGGACAAGGATCATCCGCGGATCGCCGCGCACCGCCGCCTGCGGCAGCGACACCAGTTCGCTGACCCGCAGGCCGGTGGCATAAAGCAGTTCCATCAGCGCGGCATTGCGCAGCCGTTCGCCGGCATTGCGGCCATGGTCGCGCGCGGTGGTCAGCAGGCGCGACACCTCGTCCTCGCTCAGCGTCATCGGCAGGCGGGCGGCCTTGCCGGGCCCCGAGAGGCGGAGCGCGGGATTGTCGCTGCGCCAGCCCTCGTCGAAGGCAAAGCGGTACATCTGGCGGATCGAGGACAGCCGGCGCGCGCGCGTCGCCTTCGACAGGCCCTGCAGGTCGCAGGATACCAGATAGGCCTCGACCGCCGCCCGGTCGAGCGTGGCGAAGGCATGGCCCTGCGCGCCGCACCAGTCGGCGAAATCCTTCAGGTCGCGGCCATAGGCCAGGCGGGTGTTGGTGGCGGCATCGGCCTCGGCGGCGATCGCCTCGAGGAAGGCGGAAATCCAGCGCTCGGGATGGGCGGGGGTCATGTCAGCCCCGCCGTTCCAGAATCAGCAGTTCCAGCGCCGTCCGCCGCGCCACGCCATCCAGCCCCACCGCACGCAGCAGCGACAGGCCCTCGGTCACGCCATCGGGGTTGCCCTCGACGCCGCTGGCAATTTCCTCGATGGCCAGCAACAGCGCCTCGCCCAGCCGGTTGCCGCCGATCAGCGCCTGCGCCCGGTCCGACAGCCGCGGCGCCAGGAAGGCCGGCGCGATGACGCGGGCCATGCTGTCGGGCGGGTGCAGCCCCTCGATATGGCCAAGCGCCAGGCCGGCAAGGAAGGCCTCGGTCTCGTCGGCGGGGGTGCGGGTGCGGGCCACCGTCTCGGCCTGCGGCGACAACAGCCCCACCCGATAGGCGATGGCCCCCGCCTCGCCGGTCAGTGCCGGCTGCTCTGCCAGCATCCGGCCGTAGAGCAGCGCGAACGGCACCTCCAGCTCGGCCTCCTGCATCCGCGCCCAGACCACCGGCAGGGTCTGGGCCATGCGGGTGGCATCGCCCGCGGCCAGCGCGGCGTCGAAGTCCTGAAAGCCCTCCACCCGGTCCCAGACCCCGCCCGAGGCTGCGGGTGCGCGCTCGGTGTAAAGCCCGAGAATGACGTTCGGTGCGATGGTGCCGGCGCGGGTCAACCGCTCTGCCGCCTCGATCTGCGCCTTCCAGCCGGCCGCGGGGGCAAGTTCGGCATAGGCAAAGGCGACGGGCAGGCTGGCGGTGGGCAGGCTTTCGCCGATGGCATCGTAGATCTTCCAGTCGAGCGGCGTCAGGGGCACCGGCGGCGGCGGCATCAGCGCATTCTCGATCTCGGGGTCGAGAAAGCGGGTCAGCAGTTCCGCCTGCGAGGGCGTGACCTGGCCCAGCGCCTTGGCCGTCGACAGCGTCAGCGCCGCCGCATCCCAGTTGCCTTCGCGCGCAAGGCAGAAGACGCGGGCCTGCAGCGTGGGCGCAAGGCCCGGCGCATGGCGCATCCGTTCGCAGGCCCGGTCTTCGTTCCCGGTCAGCAAGGCGATGTCGAAGCTGCGGCGAAACAGTTCCGGCGTGTCGGCGCCCGCCACATCCAGCAGCGCCGCCGCCTGTTCCAGCGCACCAAGCTGCATCAGCTTGTCCACCCGTGTCTGCAGCAGGATGCCGCGTCCGGCGTTGTCGGCCGGCGGCACGGTCTCGGCCAGCAGCATGACCAGGAAAAGCTGGCGCAGCGCCGGCAGCGAATCCATCCGGTCCTCGGTCACCGCGCGGGCGATTTCCTCGGTGCGGCCGGCGCCCCAGAGATTGGCCGGCAGGCCCGAGACCGAGGGCGCAATCAGCCCGGCCGCATCGGGTGAGGGGCCATCGAGCGGACTGGTCGCCACATCCGACGGCAGCGCGCCGCCCTTGACGACCGGCGCCTCGTCGGGCGCGGGTCTCGGCGCCGGGGTGCCGCCCGGCGCGGCGGCCACGGCGGTGCCGGCGGGTGCCGTCACCGATTGCGACAGCCAGTCGATCGCCGACAGCGGGTCGTTTTCGGCCCGGGTCATGGCCGGACACATCAGACCGGCGGCCAGGGCCAGGCCGCGCGCCAGATCAGTTCGCATCAAGCACCACGGGTTTCGTCACTTCGCCCTGCTCGGGTTTCAGGTCGGCCAGATAGGCATAGCCCGTCAGCCCCGCAAAGGCGAGAATCGCCAGAAGGACGAGCGCCCTGATGATCCGTCCCATGATATCGTCCTTGTCCTGCCGTCATTTTTGCCTGCACGAGCCGGGTCCGCCTTGGGGGCGGCGCGTTCTGCCTCGGGTCGTTGCCGGGGCGAATATATATGGCTTTCCGGTGAAGATCACGCCATTGAGGCGGGAAAGACGGCGGAAGCCCGCGAATGCGGTCCCCGCTCACGGGATGGTGAAGGCGAATGCTGCGGCTGAAGAAGACGGTGGTGATGATCGGCATGATGGGGGCGGGCAAGACGGCCGTCGGCACCGCGCTGGCACGCCACCTGAAGGTGCCCTTCCTCGATTCCGACGAAGAGATCGTGAAGGCCGCGCAGGCCAGCATCGCCGAAATCTTCGAACGCGACGGCGAGCCGTTCTTTCGCGACCGCGAGGCCGAGGTGATCGGCCGCCTGTTGCGCGGCGACCCCTGCGTGCTGTCGACGGGCGGTGGCGCCTTCCTCTCGGAGCGCAACCGCAGCCAGATCCACGAGGTCGGCATCTCGGTCTGGCTTCGTGCCGATCTTGACCTGCTGTGGCAGCGGGTGCGGCACAAGACCTCGCGCCCGCTGCTGCGCACCGCCAACCCGCGCGAGACGCTGCGCCAGATCTACGAGACGCGACTGCCGGTTTATGGGCTGGCCGACCTTGCCGTCGATGCCTCGGCAGACTACTCGATCGAACAGATGGCGCTGCGGGTGGCCGAGGCGCTGAAGATGCGGCCGGATGTGCTGGGAGAGCCATGAATGAACACCGTCGATGTGGAACTGGGCGCACGGTCCTACGAGGTCCGGATCGGCGGCGGGCTGATCGGCTCGGCGGGCCAACTGGTCGCACCGCTGCTGCGGCGCAACCGCGTCGCGGTGGTGACGGATGAGACGGTTGCCGCGCTGCACCTGGCGGCGCTGACCGCGGCGTTCGAAGCCGAGGGGGTCGCGGTGTCGTCGCTGATCCTGCCGCCGGGCGAGGCCACCAAGGGCTGGCCGCAGTTCGCCACCTGTGTCGAATGGTTGCTGCAGGAAAAGATCGAGCGGCGCGACATGGTGGTCGCCTTCGGCGGCGGCGTGATCGGCGATCTGGTGGGATTTGCCGCCGCCGTTCTGCGCCGCGGCGTGCGCTTCGTGCAGATCCCGACGACATTGCTGGCGCAGGTCGATTCCAGCGTGGGCGGCAAGACCGGGATCAACACGGCACAGGGCAAGAACCTGGTCGGTGCCTTTCACCAGCCAAGCCTGGTGCTGGCCGACATTGCCGTTCTGGAAACCCTGTCGCGGCGCGATTTCCTGGCCGGCTATGGCGAGGTGGTGAAATACGGCCTGCTGGGCGATCCGCTGTTTTTCGAATGGCTGGAGGTCGAGGGGTCGGCGATGGCTGCGGGCGACAGGGCGGCGCGGCTGCGGGCGGTCACGCGCTCTGTCGAGATGAAGGCCGGGATCGTCGCGCGCGACGAGACGGAGGAGGGCGAGCGGGCGCTTCTCAACCTTGGCCACACCTTCTGCCATGCGCTGGAGAAGACCACCGGCTATTCGGACCGGCTGCTGCATGGCGAGGGCGTGGCGATCGGCTGCGCCCTGGCCTTCGAACTCAGCCAGCGGCTGGGGCTGTGTTCGCAGGAGGCACCCAGCCGGGTGCGGGCCCATCTGCGGGCGATGGGGATGAAGACCGATCTGGCCGATATCCCCGGCGATCTGCCGGGCCCCGAGGCGCTGCTGGCGCTGATGGCGCAGGACAAGAAGGTGATCGATGGCCGGTTGCGCTTTGTGCTGGCGCGCGGCATCGGCCAGGCCTTCGTGGCCGAGGACGTTCCGCCCGAGGCCGTGCTGAAGCTGCTGTCCGATGCGATGGCGGGCTGAATGGCCGGGACCTGGACGCAGATCGCGCTGGTTCTGGCCATTGTCCTTGAGGTGGTGGCAACCACCTTCCTGCAGAAATCGGACGGGATGACAAAGCCGGTGCCGGTGATCATCCTGACCCTCTGCTACGCCGCCGCCTTCTACTTCCTGTCGATCCCGATGCGCAGCCTGCCCATGGGCGTGGTCTATGCGATCTGGAGCGGGCTGGGCATCGTCCTGATCTCGCTGATCGGCTTTGCCGTCCTTGGCCAGCGGCTGGATCTGCCGGCGATGATCGGGCTTGCGCTGATCATTGCGGGGGTGCTGATCATCAACCTGTTCTCGAAATCCGTGGTTCATTAGGCGCGCGGGCGCGCTCCGGCTGGCCATCAGGCGCACGGGCGCGCTCCGGCTGGCCATCAGGCGCGCGGGCGCGCTCCGGCTGGCCATTGGGCGCCCGGCCGCGGACCTGCCTGCCCGCCGATCCACCCGGCACCGGCGGGCTGCGCATCGGCGGGCGGGTGTCCCTGCGCCTGTGTGCGCGGGCCGGTGTCCCCCCGCCCGTGTTCCCGAGGCCTGTGTCCGCGGGCCAGTGTTCCCGGTGTCCGCTGGGGCTGCGCCCGTGCCCGTCAGCCGGCCGGCCGGGGCAGGATCGGTGCCTTCAGATCGGCGGGCAGCGGGCTGCGGTAGGGCGTCCTTGCCAGCCGGGCCGCATGCTCGGCCCTGGCCGCCGCCAGAAGGGGCGGCTCCTCGATCAGCCGCTGCGCCAGCCGCGCCATGGCCTTTGCGGCATGGGTCATGCCCTTGTGCGCCGCGGTCGATTTGCCCTGCGCGGTGATCTGCCAACTGTGCGCCGGCGTGCCGATCGCATGGGTGGCGACCAGGACCTCGGTCGTCGGGCAGGCCCAGCTTACATCCGCGACATCGGTCGATCCGATCATCGTCTCGCCCCCCGGGCGCAGCGGCACGATCCAGTCGCACAGCGGCGCGGCGGTGGGCTCGGCGGCGATGGCCCGCCAGGGCGCCGCGATATCCTCTGGCGCAAGCGTGGCGCGGATCGCGCGGGCATAGCTGCGGTCGTCCTCGTCGAAGGCCACGCCGCCCAGATCCTCCAGCACCTCATGCATGGCGCGATCCATCGCCTCGTTGGCAAGGGTGTTCGACACCGCAGAGAACACCTCGAACCCGACGGTGGTCCCGGTCATCAGCGCGGCGCCGCGGGCAACGTCCTTCACCCGCTCGACCAGCGCCAGCATGTCGGCCAGTTGCAATGCCCGGATCGAATAGCGCACCCGGGCGCGGGCCTGCACCACATTCGGCGCCGTGCCGCCGGCATCCAGATAGGCGTAATGCACCCGGGCATCCTGCACCATGTGCTCGCGCAGGTAGTTCACGCCCACCGACATCAGTTCCGCCGCATCCAGCGCCGAACGCCCCAGATGCGGCGTGGCGGCGGCATGGCTGGCGCGCCCCTGAAAGGTGAAGTCCATCCGCGTGTTGGCCAGGCTTTCGGGGTCGTCGACCCGGGTCATGCCGTCGGGGTGCCAGGTGATTGCGGCATCGACATCGGCGAAGGCGCCGTCGCGTACCATGAAGGTCTTGGCCGCGCCGCCCTCTTCGGCCGGGCAGCCGTAATAGCGCACGCGGCCGGGCGTGCCGGTCGCCTCCAGCCAGTCCTTTATCGCGCAGGCGGCAAGAAGGGCGGCCGCGCCAAGAAGATTGTGACCGCAGCCATGGCCGTTGCCGCCGTTCTCGATGGCGCGCGGCTCGGCGATGCCGGCGACCTGGCTCAGCCCGGGCAGGGCATCATATTCGCCGAGGATGGCGATCACCGGCCCGCC